>SFAU01000019.1 GCA_007096045.1 Microcystis novacekii Mn_MB_F_20050700_S1
TCTGGATTCTTAATGGAGACATTGAGAATCTAAGTTGTCTCGTTGAACAAGGAATTTCCGATAGTGATAGGTCAAGAATCCCCCGTCACAGCGTAGCTTGACGGTGGGAGTATGTCAATTAGTAGCGGTAGGCTAATTCAGATCAATTAAACTTCTTCCTCACTCCCGACTTTGTTAGTATCATGAAACCTAACTCTGGCCGTAAACGTTTATTATCCCTGATATCTGCTGTTTCCTGTAGTTCCCTCTTGATTTTATCCCCTCTAGCCCAGAGAGCGCAAGCAGACGATATTACGGATGCCCTAGAAGCGGTAATTGAATATACGGCTCAATTACACCAGATCAATTTTAAGTATTTGTTAAGCAAAGGCCCGATAACCACTCCCTGCGGGGTAATTTCCCTAGCGGCTTTCTGCACTGTAGATAATACAGTTTACGTCAATCTCCAGCAAGTCACTCGCATTAGTGATAATCCCCTATTTCCCCTTTACGCCGTCGCTCACGAGGCTGCTCACGCTGTTCAGTGGAATCGGGGTATCGGTGGCATCGATGAAGGTGGAATGAGCATCGGCATTGAATTACAGGCCGATTGTCTCGCTGGAGATACCCTTTCCTGGTTATTTACCGAAGCGAGAAGTTTATCCAAACAGGATTATATAATGGCAGGAAAACTCCTGGCGGAAGCGGCCTCGGAAGTAGGCGATTTTGAAGCTCCCAATAACTCCCACGGCACACCACAACAGCGAGGTGATTCGGTCTTGCAAGGATTCTACGGGGAAAATCATGAAGCCTGTATGCGTTAACTAACACTCAAGGCTCTATTTCCCCTAGAATGCCTAAACAAGCCTAAAAAATTACTGTAACCCTAACCAAGATAGCAGACCTTGGCCAGTTAGATACTCGATCAACAGGGTGATCACAAAACCAATCATAGCGGCTCTACCGTTGAGGCGCTCGGCATAGTCATTAAAACCAAATTTGGGGTCTTCTAATTTGGGGGTTTGAGTCGGTTGTGGTTCAGTCATGATCTTTACAGGCCGTTTACATTTCTTTACTATTCTAGCGGAGTTAGAAGTTAGGTTGTAACTAATTTCTAACTCCTCCCTATTTGCCCTAATCTCGACCGTTAAGAGCGATTAAAAGGCGCAGGATAAAGATAAATAGGTTGATATAGGTCAAATACATCGATAAAGCAGCACTGAGATACTGCTCATCTCTGTAGGTACGGGGCAAGATGTAAAACTCCACCACTGCCGAGCCGGCAAACAGGAAAACCCCGATGCCAGAAATAGCAATTTCTAACCAGGTGGGAGTAGCGCCACCAAAGATAGAGAAAATTAGCTGACCAATGAGAACAATAAAGAGAGCAAGAATACCGATGCTAACGGTTTGAGTCAGGGCTAAACCATCTTTTTCCGACAGATTCGAGCCGATATTCCGTCCCAACACAAAAGCGATGCCGCAACCGAGGGCAGCAATTGCTACTCCTCGCAAACCAACACCGGAAGTACCTAAGGCCACATAGACAATTCCACTGAGAGTATAGCCAGAAAGAAGACTATAGAGAGTCAGCAGGGGCAGAGCAGTGCCTGTATTGCCTTTTTCCGCAGTATTACGGGCGACAAAAAATAAAATAATCTCGGCAATCAGAGCGACAAAGAAAGTCGGGAAGAACATCTCGGGATAGGATTGGATCACACCTAAACCGCCATAGGTTCCCACCGCAGTCAAAATTAGACCGCCGCCGAGATAGGGCAGGGCCTTGGGGATAACATTGGGGCCGATAAGAGCTTGGCTTTTGGCCTCGCGTAAAGCTTGACGAAAGTTACTGGTATTACTCATGGTGATAGGGTGCGAGATAGTTGTCTCAATCAATCTTGTTAAACAGAAACCATTCTTGATTAGTTCGTCAAGAATGCCGAATAGTTGGCTGAGAAGAAAGAAAGTTTTCCCCTCCAGCACAATCACCTCTTGATTGTAACGAAAAGACTGGTGATCGAGCTAGAAGCCGCAGTTTTCAACCCTCTTGACGCATCAAGTTACCTTAAACAGAAGCCCGATTCAAGGCGATAATGTCCCATAAACTGGATATTTCCTGTTTTTATTAATTACAATCTTCAGAGTATCCCCTGACCTAAAGCCAAACCTGTCACCAACATTCCTAAAACTAGAAAAGGCTGGGCGCTGGCTTGATATTTGACATCATTTTTGAGCGGATCTCGCAGAAAATACATATCTTGGAAAGTGATCTGAGGGATAATTAATAACAGTAAGATAGCGGCATAAAGATTCTGATGAATACTAATCAGATAGCCAGCAATTCCTGCTTGAAAAACATCGATCATAATCACACAAATCCAAGCTGCGGTGGTAATTCCGAACATAACTGGCAAGGATTTTAAGCCTAATTTTTCGTCACCCTCCACACTTTTAAAGTCGTTAACTACAGCAATGCCTAACCCCGCCAGACTATAGATGAGGGTTAAGATCATAATTGTCCAATTTAACTGACCAAAAAGGGCGTGACCTGCCCACCAAGGTAATGCTATATAACTAGCACCGAGGGCATAATTTCCCAGCCAACCATTTTGTTTTAATTTTAAGGGTGGCGCTGAATAAATATAGGCAATAAAAGAACCAAATAGGGTTAAACAGAGCATGAGCGGGAAATCATGACCGGCCCAGCGATCGAGAAGATAAGCTATTCCTAACCCAGCTGCTAATAAAACCAAAATCTGGCCCACCACTTGCGGAATAGAAATTGCCCCCGAAGGAATCGGACGATAGGGTTCATTAATTGCATCAATTTCTCGATCGTAAAAATCATTTAAAGTTTGGGTATAACCAGTCATCAATGGACCGGAAAGTAACATACAGGTGGCCGCTTTTAAGACATCTTCTAAAGACCAAGTATAATTACCCGATGAAGCAGCCCCACAGACAACCCCCCAAATCAGGGGAATCCAAGTGATCGGTTTCATCAATTGTAAGCGGATTTTCCAGAGGGAAGTTGCTGCCGATGAGGCCCCTTTCATGCCCAATAATTGGCGAGTTTTTGCGCCTCGATTATCCTTGTTTTCTATCTCGGTGTTCGACATAATCCCTTAAAAAGAAATAATTAAGTAACCGTCTTGGAATTTGGCCCCTTTTACCGCTCGTCCGGTCAGAGGCGGTGGTACATCAATATTACGCCGTTGATCCCCGGCTTCGATGGTTAATTCTGGACCCGATTGCGTCAGTTTTACCTGTTTTTTCTCGAATCCGGGTAAATAAACCTTGACCTGACCGGTTGCCGTATCGATGATTAACGGTTTGGGCGGCTGCACCGTGAGAAAATTGGGTAACTCGGCGATTAACTCCTGCCAATCTTCCCCTTGACGGTCGGGTAAAATCGCAGCTGGCAGCGGTGCAAAATCCTCCGTGGCACTCTGACAGCGATTAAAAATCACTCCCCCCACATTTAAACCGATTTGCTGCGCCCCACCCCAAAGATATTTGGCATCTGCGATCGCAATTGGATCATCATTGGTGACTAGATAGGCTAAAACTCGCCGAGGATTAGCTAAAGCGGAGCGCCCCTCGTCTAGGATGTTATTATCGCCCTTCTGCCCTAAATCGTTGGGATTAAAGGAGAAATTCAGCACGGCAGCGGCGATTGGTTGGAAAAAGGGAGAAAGGGTGCGACCAATCTCGGAATCGCTGAAAACCTGCCGAAAACGCCGTGAATACCAGCTGCCCACCTCTGGAATCCCTAACATTCGCAGACTGTTGATATCTCCGCTGCCGTCGTAGATGATGACATCGTAGTTTCCGCTTTTATCCTGTTCGCGCAGGAAATTTAAAGCTAGAGCTTGGTCCATTCCGGGTAAAATGCCCAACTCTTGACCATAAACATTTTTCAAGGTGGGAGAACGCAAATACTGCTTTTCTAATTCCTTGACTTCTTCCCAACTTTTTTCTAGTAAATGGGTACTATTAAGCTGGATAACCGCGAGATTGGGGGCAATTTCGGTAATAGAGGAGCTAGGGGAGGCCTTGAGTAGTAATCCCCAAGCGGGACTAGAATCTTGACCGATCAAGAGAACTTTTGACCCCAGACCAGCCATTTTCTTTGCCGAAGCGATCGCTATTGTACTGCGACCGCTGCCCCCCTTGCCCAAAAAGGTCAAAATTAAGGACATAATTAATTCCTAAGCGTTGTATTTAGATGAGTTTGAGTTCATCCTCAAAAAACCAAGTAGCGGTCTTATCATCGAACTGGACAACAGCACCAACACCGCTGCCATCGGTCATCTTAAAATTTTTGATGACACCCACTTTACCCAATTTACCCGCTACATCCGAGTTAACGCGGTCTCTTAAGCGACAGACCTTGACTTTTTGCCCGATTTCCATTACTTCCACAGTTTTAATAGACGATAATTCAATAAACCAATCCTAAGTTTAATATAAATTCGTGTAAGATAAACCCCCCCCAATGATCTTCAGTTACTGCTCTTTCTAAGATCATCTGCACTTAGCGATCATACATACTAAGGAATGGAACAAAATCAACTTCTTGCTTAGGATAGGCAAAAGGCAAGAGGTACTTAGATATGTGCAATTAATTGTGTCTAGCTACTCAAAAAAGGGGTTTTATTTGGTTCCAGGAGCAAGATTTTGGAGATTTTCCAGTTGTTCTCTTTGCTTGCGTTTAAACTCCTCGGCCGCTTCGTTGATATTATTGCGAGTATCTTCCTGAAATTCCGCTCCGTCCCGGCTACGGCGAAAATTACTATTATGAATCAAGTCTAAAGGATTAAAACCACCGAGACCATCCCTGCCATCGGAACTACGTTCATTTTTTTGATAGTCCGGTTGACTGGGGTTCAAGCTTTGAGCTAACACTGGCCGATTAAAATCAGCCCCGACTAATAAAATAGTAGCTAGGAATAAAGACGATTTGATTAACATTTTTTGAGTATTCATAATCAATCTAACTAACTCCTCAGAAAATTATCTTGTTTTTGGTGGTGAGAAAGTTACAGGCTTTTCAGTGAAATGATAACTGATAACTGGTAACTGATAACTGATAACTGGTAACTGGTAACTGGTAACTGATAACTGGTAACTGATAACTGATTTAAGCAAAACGACGACTAAGTAAGGGCTGAATTGCTAAAAGGATTAGCAGATCAAAAGCTAAGAGCAGGGCTAAAACTGTCAAGAAATTGAGGTCAAGCCAAGGGGTTTGTAAGACTATGCTATCAAAAGACCAGTGCTGATTAAAATAAATATAACGGATCGGTTCGATCGCATAGGTAAGAGGGTTGAGACTAGCGATTACTTTTAACCAATCTGCCATAAAGTTTAAGGGAGCGAGGGCGGTACTGGCAAATAAAAGCGGTAAATTGGTGACGAAAATGACGGCGATTAATTCGATATGTCCGGGGAGAGCAAAGGTTAAACTGAGACTTAAGGCAGTCATCCCCAAAACGATTAGGAACACAATCAAAGCGATCGCACCTAATCCGGCTAAACTAGGCCACCCGGCCCCTAAAAAGGCACTAGCGGCCACGATCGAGGCGGTTTGGATGAAACTGAGGGCGATAATATAGATGGTAGAAGCGGCCACGATCGAGTAACGAGTGGTTAAAGGTGCTACCAAAAGACGGTTAAGAAAGCCAAATTCTCGATCAAACATTACCGGCAAACCGGCATTTAAGGCCCCAGAAAAAGCGGTAAAGACAATCACTCCGGGGGCGAGAAATTTAGCATAACTGAGATCGTTGCCGAATAGACCTTGGGGAGCATTATAAAATAAAGCTCCGAATAAAATCAGCCACATAAATGGCTGAATTACCCCCGCGATTAGGGTTGAAGGACGACGTTGTAATTGGATAAATAGACGTTTAGTCATGGCCAGAGTTTCTTGCAGAAATTCCCCTAGCACATTTCCCCCATCGTCCACCGTTGCTGCTCTAGTGGGATTGGGGGCTAAACTAGCTTTTAAGGAAGAAGGTATGATAGTTTGGCTCATGAAATATTTACCTCGAAAGGGAAGGGTTTAGGTAGAGATTTTGGGATTGTCACTCTCAATCCCCAGCAAGCTAACAGTTTTATTTTAAAGTGAACAGAAGGATATAGCAGTTATCTTTATTTTGAGGCGATAAGTCTCTGGTTTTAGGGAACACCAGAACTTATGTATCAGTTAAGCGTACTTGCATTAGGGAACGCACCCGACAAAATTGCGATCGCAATACCAGCTAATGATGCATCCCACCCATTGGATTGCGATCACCAAACCAAGCCATCAACCAAGTTTGCATCTGCTGAATTTCCCGGCGCTGGCTAGTGGCAATGTTCTCAGCAAAGGGCCGGACAGGCTGATGCTTCACCTGATTATGATTCAGGAGCATTTGCGACATCATCACGGCTCCCATATGATGTTTAATCATATCTTGTAAAAAAGTTTGATCTAGGGCATCGCCCTGAAGTTGACTCAGATCGCGCATCATGGGAACGTAGGAGACGCTAATATTCCTTCCGGGATACCACTGGTTGAGCCAGTTTTTCATCTGAGCAATTTCAGCAGTTTGCACTTGAATGATCTTTTGAGCAAACTGCCTCATCTCAGGACGACTAGTGCGTTCCAGAATAACCTGGGCGGTATCGATTGCCTCCTGATGGTGGGGAATCATTTGGGCAAGATAGTTAAACTCGCTACTGACCTGCATATGATGCATCCCACCCATGCCGTTGCGAGAAGATTGAGCAGAGGCGGAATCTGGAGAATTTCCAGATGGACGTGTCAGAAGTAAAGTTGCGGTTGCAGCCAACCCAAGAGCGGCAACCCCCCCCAGCACAATAAGGGCTTTATTTTTCATGAGAGAAACCATTTACACACCTCACTATACTATAGCACCTGCCCAAAAGTAACCGGAACTATCTTGACCAAGAAATTGGCAGTCTAACGGCTGAACTCACCCGCCGTCGTTAACTTCCGATAAGGCTCAGACAGTACCTGATGAGCCTTTCTTTGTCAACTCTTACTGAATGAGCCTACCCTGCCAGAAGCCTTTTGATTTCCTGAAGATTTACTCAGGAATCCCAAAACATTGTTGTTGTCCACTAACCAATGACACACCTGGGGTTTGATTGTTTGCAAAAGCTTCATCTATTAGCTTTTGAAAATAATCTAAACACTGCTGTTGTGTCCATCCACTTCTTTGTACATTTTGACTAGGTGAAGATGAACGTTGTCTTTCAAATGATTTTAGACAAGTCATAAAAGCGTTAAAGTCATTCCCGTACATCCTATCACCTTAAATGTCGGCATTCCTCCCCCGCTAATCCTACGGGTTTGACACTCCCCGCTCTAAAGAGACGGGGATTCTTGGTTCACAGAGATTACTTGCTTAGACAGAATTGCTTCTGAAAAAGTAGAGGTATTCTCTCCCCAAGCGTTTATTGGGTCGAGCA
>SFAU01000190.1 GCA_007096045.1 Microcystis novacekii Mn_MB_F_20050700_S1
ATTCATGTAGAGGCGCAGGAAAGTTCCCGCAAGTGGTTTAACCGACGAATGTTTACTTATTTTGCTCGCTTTCATGAGAAATTTGTCTTACCGATTTATCCGATTGTAATTTTTTCTTACCAAAAGCCAAAAAGAGAAGCGATTAGTCAATATGTGGTCGATTTTCCCGATTTTAAGGTATTAGAATTTAACTATCAGGTAGTGCAATTAAATCGATTAAATTGGCGAGATTTTCTCAATCAGCAGAATCCAGTTGCTTCAGCTTTGATGGCCAAGATGAACATTGCCGAGAAAGAGCGAGCCAAGGTAAAAGCGGAATGTCTGCGGGGAGCATCTCATTTATGCAAGTGAGTAATTATACTTATCCATAAAACTGGTTTCTAGCAAGGCTTTCAAAATAGCTTGACATAAAAACCTGATTTAGGGGTTACAAAGGTGAGATGCCTGCGCTTGTTAATTACTTTAAAGTTAGATACTGCGAAAATGCAATTAATTTCTGGATTTATTGATACATATCTCAATCTAAATCCAGTGGAAGAGAGACAATTTCAAGAAGAGATTAGCCATTTAGTCAACCCGTACAGGAGGGAGTTATGCAAATTACCACCAGTTGGATGCGTCAAGGTATTGAACAAGGTATCGAACAAGGTATTGAACGCGGTATCGAACAAGGTATTGAACGCGGTATCGAACGGGAAAAGACATTGATTCTTCGTCAAATTAACCGAAAGTTAGGGGAGATTAATCCTTCATTGGAAACTAAAATTATGGAGTTAAGTATTGATGATGTTGAAGTATTAGCAGAAGCTTTATTCGATTTCTCTACGGTTGAAGATTTAATCAATTGGTTAAATACTTTAACTGCCTAGTTTTGACGTTGGCGCTCGCATCGAGAGAGAAAACGGGTTTCTTTAAGAAACCCGTTTTCTGGACTTGTGGTGAGGTGCGAGAAATCAAGGTTTAACCGCACCGAATTTAATTTGATTTTCTCTGATTCATGAATAAACCTGATGAAAAAAAAAAAAATAAGCATATTTTATATCTTATTGACGGTAGAAAAAAACGCTTTCAAAATGGTAGAGACGGTTAATTGATGATTTGACAGTCTTCAAGCTTAACCTAGACTGGCTGCGGTTGTGGAAAACAGGCTGAATTGCACTGAATAAATAATACTAAAGCAGCCAAAACCTCTTTCGTTAGGACATTAGGTAAAATCAAAAAATAAAATTAGGAGGTCAACTATGGTTCAGTATTACGGAACAATCAGTGGCAGTCTTTGGCATGATTTTGATGGGAATGGTGGTTCCTATTACGGATCTTACGGTTATCAAGAACTTGGATTGACAGCCTGGGAAATTACCTTAACTAAACCTGATGATCCTAGCTTTAGTAAAGTTACCTATGCTGACACTTCTGGTTCTTATTCTTTTGGATCTTTGCCCCTAGGGGACTATTTAGTAACCGTTACCCTGCCATCCCAAGATTGGGTAAGGACAACGAATTATTATTATGGTTCTTATTATACTGGTTCCACCAATACCTCCGAAGCCGTTTCTCTTTCTGCGTCGTCTTACCCCTATTATGGATCATACGGATTTTATGGATATGCCAGCTTTGGCTATCGACAACCAGAAACTCAAATTACGGGTTATCTTTGGAATGATGCTAATGGCAATGGCTATCAAGATTATCCTGAAGACTATCAAGGTAATCTAGGAGGATGGTTAGTTTATCTTGATACCAATAATAACGGAATTTTAGATACTAATGAAAAAAGAACCTTCACTGATGGTAGTGGTTATTACACCTTTACTGGATTAGAGGGAAATACAAATTATACTGTCAGTGTCGTTAAACAATCTGATAGTTGGCAACCAACTATAGTATATTCTGACACACAAACAATTACTACCACAACTGGGGAAATTAATCAAGCCAATTTTGGTTATCGCTTAAGTTATGGTCAAATTCAAGGTAGTTTATGGAATGATGCTAATAATAATGGTATCCAGAACCAAAGCGAGTCTCTTTTAGCAGGATGGACGGTTAATCTTGTACAAAATAGTACGCTGATTAGTAGCACTGTAACCGACAATGGGGGGCGTTATGTTTTTGCTGGAGTTTCCCCAGGAGACTATTCTATTGAGGTTGTCCCCCTTGATCCTAATTGGCAGTTTACTAATTCTCCAACTTTCCCTGTTTCGGTTAGTGAATCTCAATTGATTGATAATACAAACTTTGGGCTATCTAACTCTAATAATACAGGCAGTACAGGCACTTATGGAGAAATTAGTGGGGCTGTTTGGAATGATGCTAATAGCAATAACAATCGGGATGAATATGATCCAACTTCTAGTTACTACTACTATTACAGTAATTTTGGCTTAGCAGGTTGGACAGTTTTTCTGGATAGCAACAACAATGGCACTTTAGACGCAGGAGAAAAAGCAACTAAAACCGACCCCTGGGGACGCTATAATTTTGGCGGTCTAACAGCAGGAGATTATAACGTTACTGTTATTGTCCCCTCTACAACGCAGTCCTGGCTATCCACAGGAAGTGGCAATTATAATCCTACCCCAGCCAATTCTCGCTTAGTTACTGTTGCTTCTGCTACAACCCGAAGCAATGTTGATTTTGGTTACAAACAAAATGTTAGCCTCAATTATGGGGATATTAGTGGTTATGTCTGGAATGATTTCTCTGGCGATGGAGTCTTTGATAACTACTTATATTCTAATGATAAAGGGTTAGCAGGTTGGAAAGTCAGCTTAGAAGATGAAAACGGACAAACAGTTCAAACCACCCTAACTGATAAGTATGGGTATTATGGATTTACAGGTGTTTCTTTGTCTTCCCCTCCTTCTTCTTTAGTTTATGATGTCAACACGGGTTACTATGATGATCCCAGTACGGGAACAGATTATCTGCTTAACCCTAACGTTCAGGTCAATCTGCCCCATGTCCTAGTGCTTGCTGATTTATTAGGAACAGGAGTTAATTCATATATTGATTCTGATTCCTACTTTAATTCAGGGCAAATTATCGAATATTCTCCGTCTAACTTTTTCTCCTCTGTTTCATCTAGCCCGCCTTCTGACTTTCAGTTAATCTACGATATAGCAACTGGTTTATATGTAGGTTTTTTTACTAATAACACTTATCAATTTAGACCTGATACATTGACCTATGATGCTCAGACAGGTTTGTATTATGATGCCCAGCATGGATTAAATTACCCTAATAGTGCTTTTGCTAATGTTAATCCTACTAACAATTACTACACCGTCACCGTTGAATCCCCTGACGGATTAAATACTTGGCAATCTACCTATAGCCCCCCTCAACCCATTGCTTATTCAGGATCGGGTATTAACTTCGGTTATCAATCTACCTATGGCGATATTTCTGGATTTATCTGGAATGATGTTAATGGTAATGGTACATGGTACTTGGGACAACAGGAAGCAAATGAGTCCAATTTACCTCATTGGAAAATTAATCTGATCCAAAACGGACAAATCATTGATAGTACCTACACAGACGCTAATAGTTCGTACTATGGATGGTACAATTTTGGCAGTCGTCCCTTTGGTGACTATACCGTTAGTGTTGAATTGCCTTCGGCCGATTGGCAGCCAACTCAGGGTAATAATTCTGTTGGTGCTACTTCCCGTTCTTTTACTACATCTGCCCAAAATCCTTATAGCTATAGCTATTTCGGGTTTCAAGGAACTAAGGGAGAGATTAGCGGCTTTCTCTGGAACGATATCGATAAATCGGGTCAGTGGAACTGGAACTTCAATGGAACAAGCTATCAGTTTGAACCTGCTTTAAACGGTTGGACAGTTTACCTCGATCAAAACAATAACAATGTCCGAGATCCAGGAGAAACCAGTACGGTTACAGATAGCTTAGGAGGTTATGAGTTTAAGGATTTAGTCGCTGGAACTTATCGGGTGAAAGTAGATACCCCTGTGGGTTGGCAATTTACCTTTCCCACTCCTCCTGAAAAAGTCCTGACGATTACTACTAGCGAAATCTTTGGTAAAGTTAACTTTGGCTACGTCCAAGGTAGTGGTAATCGCCCTCCGCAAATTCAAAACCGCCTTTGGGGTCGTTCCATCGTTGATAATGTCACCATTCCTGGAGTATATGTTGATCCTGATGGTAATTCTTTAACAGGTACAGCGACGAAAGCGGATGGAACTTCTCTTCCACCCTGGTTAACCCTGACTGTTCAATCTAATGGAGACTTAACACTCAATTCTAATAATCCTCCCCGTTACTTTGTCCCCTTCGATGTCAAAATTGCGGTAACGGACGGACAAGCTAGTATCGATCATATCTTCCGCATCTATCCCAGTTATAGCGGCTTTGTTATTGATAACTATGTCGCTGGGGCTACGGTTTTCTTCGATGCGGATAAAGATGGTGTTCTCGATGCGAATGAACCCTTTACTACTACCGATCAAACAGGCTTTTATCTCCTCGATATTCCCCAAAGCTTCGATACCAATGGTAACGGTGTATTTGACCCCGAAGAAGGTCGTCTAGTAGTCTTTGGCGGTGTAGATACAGCAACTGGTTTACCCTTACAAACCCCTCTAACATCTCTTCCCGGTTCTACTACTATCACCGCTTTAACCTCTCTGGTCGAAAATTTAGTCGCCCAAGGTTTAACAGTACAACAAGCAAACACAGCAGTAACTACCGCTTTGTCCCTTCCTGCTTCTGTTGATATCAGTAATATTGATCCCATAGTTGCTACTAATAGTAACACTCCAGGAGGAGCCGCAACTTTTGCCGCTTTAGTACAAGTACAAAACGCTATTACTCAAATTGCGGCACTGTTAGATGGGGCTTCTTCTGCTTCTACAGGAGATATTGTCAAAAATGTCGTTTCAGCCTTGGCTAGTCAAATTCAAGGCGGAACACCCGTAGATTTGACCGATGCTACCAAATTACAAACCGTCATTCAAACAGCGGCGACACTGACCAATAATGTAGATGTTAGCGCGATCGCAGATGGGGCCGCGCAAGTCATCGCAGCAGCCAACCAACAGATCAAAGACATCGCCGCAAGTACGCCAAATGCGTCTCTACAACAGGAATTTGCTCAAGTCCAAAAAGTAGCTTTAGGTGAAACTACTAATGATTTACAACAAGCAGGGGCTGGAACTAAATCGATTACGGATGTAGTTACAGAGAATACAGGAACGGCTCTAACTGATCAAATTAACAATGCTCAGGTCTTAAGTCAAGCCCCCACCGATGTATCCTTAAATACTTCTTCAGTCGCGGAAAATCTCCCTGTTGGTACTGAAGTTGGTACTTTCTCAACGGTTGATCCTGATAGTAGTGAACCCTTTACCTATGGTTTAATCGGGGGTACAGGTAGTACAGATAATAGTCTGTTTCAAATTAGCGGTAATCGCCTTTTAACTAACGCCATCTTCGACTACGAAAGCAAGAATAGTTACAGTATTCGGGTACAAACCTCTGACAGTAACGGTGGCGTTTTCCAGAAAGCTTTAACCATTAATGTCAACGACGTTAACGAAAATCCAACAGATTTAAGCTTTGGTAATAATTCTGTCGCGGAAAACTCACCCCTGAATACTCTCATCGGTAACTTCACCACTACTGACCCCGATACGGGTAATACCTTCAGCTACAGCTTAGTTACTGGTATAGGTTCCACTGATAACAGTCTCTTTACCATCGACGGAAATCAACTCAAAACTAACGCTATTTTCGACTACGAAACCCGACAAATCTCACCCTATCTAACAACAGCGTCGGGGAAAACTCACCCCTGAATACTCTCATCGGTAACTTCACCACTACCGACCCCGATACGGGTAATACCTTCAGCTACAGCTTAGTTACTGGTATAGGTTCCACTGATAACAGTCTCTTTACCATCGACGGAAATCAACTCAAAACTAACGCTATTTTCGACTACGAACCAATATTCCAGAACAAAGGATATCTATTGATAAAAACGCGATTACTTTCGGGACTCCCCTCTCACAATATCGTCAAGGTTGGAGTAACAGTAACCTAGTTCGTCCTAAATTTGCTGACACATTCCGATACATTGACATCACCAATACAGGAGTTAACGCCGAAGATATTCTCGCCATTTCCAACATAGAAGTTAAAGCCTCCAATGTTACCACTAACGCTGATTTCAGTCAGGGAGATATCTTACTCAATCCAGGACAAACTTGGCGTGTTCAATTAACTTATGCACCCACCGCAGCGCGAGAAAGCTTTAACCTCAATGATGGTTTAGTTATTCACAGTAACGCTATCAATAACACAGCCTATAATGTCGCCTTAACTGGTAAATCAACCTTTAACAGCGATATTACCTACAATGGTAAAGTAGATCGGGGTGACTTAGCACCATTACAAGCCGCTTTCAACAGTAGTATTGGTAGTCCTAAATACGATCCCACTGCTGATATTAATGGAGACGGTGGAATCAATTTAGGTGACTTCTTAGTCTTAAATTCTGACTACGGACTAAGCTTGTTCTAACCTAATTTATAGCAATGAAAAGTGTAGAGTTTAGGGTGCGTTAGGTCAAAAAAATAAAATTAACAATCTGCCGTAACGCACCACCTCTATCATTCAATTTATGCGTTACCCTATCGCTCTTCACAACCGACGAGTGCCACGAGTAATCTACAACCTGATTTAGTCTTATCCATTCACAAATTGACAGAAAATTATGCCTAATTTAGCCGTTGAATTTAATCTGATAGAAGACATCGCAGGAACCCCCGGTGGATTCCTTAATCAAAATAATCCCTTAAATATAGGCGATCGCTTTTTTGCTCAAGTCTTAATGAGGGATATTCATAGTAATCCTATCGGATTAACTGGTAGTGCTATCAATCTCAATTTTGAAGCAAACAAAATCCAAAATATTGACATTCCTTTTAATCCAGTTGATAATAACAGTCCATTGGTTACTGCTAACTTTACTCTCTTTCGGGGAGGAACCTTAAATAACATTAATGGGACAATTACCGACTTAGGGGGAGCATCTTTTCCTGCTGCCGGTTTAGGTTCAATCTTGGGACTGAATCAACCAGAACAATTTAGCTTAATGCACTTTCAAGTTATCGGAAAAGGTAGCTCTAATTTAATCCTAAATGTAGATTTGAGTCAAACAAATTTTGCTGATGGAACCTTAGCCGCTAATGATCCAACTAATCTAAGTCAATTAATTCAAATTGTCCCTATTGTCCCCGCCAATAACCCTGTAACTATACCTGAACCCAGTCTAAATATAGGTTTATTTATCCTACTAGGCGTTATACCTGTTCTCAAGAAACAGTATGCCAAAAGAGTGTAGATTGCGTGTTTGCGGCTATCAATTCCGTCAAAAAAACACGCATCAACAATCCGCCGTAACGCACCACCTCTATTATTAAATCGGTGCGTTACGCTATTGTGCTTCATACCCTACGGGTAAGCAGACAACTCCAATGAACCAAACAACCGCTAATTATGATGAACCTTGGAAAGAAGCTTTAACCGAGTATTTTGAAGCGTTTTTATGCTTCTTTTTTCCTCGAAGTTCATCGATTAATTGATTGGACTAGAAAACGGGTTTCTTGAAGAAACCCGTTTTCTGGACTTTAAGACAAAAAAGCGTTTCGCTGACAAACTCTATTCAGTTATCAGTTACCAGTTATCAGTTATCAGTGACTAACCGGAAGCAAGTAGCAATCCCTTTGCTATAATAGTCATGGCACACCTGAAAACGAAAGCGACTACAGGGAAGCTGCCACAACGGGAACAGTGGAAATGGAAGTTAATCAGGGGGTTGTATGAGAAAGAGGTCGAGAGGGAGCAGATAATTAAGCTGTTTGAAATCATCGACAATATGATGACTTTATCCCCTGAATTACAGTCAAGTTTAGAGAGTAAAATCAAACAATTTGAGGAGGAAAGAACCATGCCTTTAATAAGTAATATGGAGTTACGAGGAAGGAAAATTGGGGCGTTAGAAAACAGCCGTGATGACAGAAAAACAGTTTTAACTGTGCGATTTGGAGAGATTTCTTCGGAAATTGAAGATACAATCAGCAAAATCACCAACCTTGCTCTCTTAAAAGAGCTACTACAATTAGCAGTTACCGCCAATTCTCTTCAAGAATTTAAGCAGTCTTTAACAAGAATTCAATAACGTCTTTTGCTGTTATAATTGCCTTAAATGTTAACAGGAATGTTGACAAAAAAAAACTAAGTTTTATGTCTTACCTCCAACGACTTGCCACTCCTAATGATAAAAACGCACTCGCTTCTCTCTGGCGTTTTTTTGCTGTTGAACGGGAAAAAGCTGATCCGTCAATGGGAATTAAATCTGATTTTGATTTTGCCAAATATGTCGGCTATCAGTTGAGCAACCCGCTCTCTTTCTGCTTTGTTTTAGAGTACGAACAGGAGTTAGTTGGATTTCTCTCTATTTACTTTTATGATGAAGCACCTCCGCCGCAAATTAAGGAAGAATTGGAGATGCTAGAAAATCCATTTATCCCGCGTCGAGTTGGAGCAGTATTGGGTTTATATGTGGAAAAAAAGCACCAGCATCCGCCAACAATTAAGCTTTTAATTGACGCAGCTTTAAAGAAAGCAGCAGAATTACAAGTAACTGATATAGATCTATTAGTTTCTATTGAGCAGACAGGAATTCACGCTTTATTAAAAAGGTACGGCTTCACCGAATCAGCCATTCAATATACTAAACACTTTCAAGTTACTGGAGACAATTTACCGAGTTTACATCCCGCTTTTGGGGAACACCAGCAGCTTGATCTTGCTACCAACCAAGCAATTCCTTTACGAGACCCGCTGACCAATGAAATAGCCAAAAATCTACAAGGAGAAACGATTTATTTAGAACCCCTACAAGATGCAGCGGGCAAAATATTAAAAAGTTCTCGCGGCTTACCTATTTATCCCCTTCCCTTGCGAGATACCCAGACACACAAATGGGTATTTGATCAAACAGGAAAGTTAGTCCTATGTCCTGTATTGCGGAATGAAAAAGGAGAAATTATTGAGAGGGATGGACTCCCTCAATTTCAGTCACCAGTATATGAATATGAAACTGGAAAATTGTCTCTTAAGCGAGACGAAATAGGAAATTATTGTTTTGCTAAACCTTAAGATAACACCTCAGCTATCTGAGTGGAGCTTAGCGAAACGAAGAATCTCCCAGAACATTATATCATTTTTCAAAAGTGATGACAGACTTAGTTGATTATTCCAAAGCGTAATTCTCCTCCGAGAGCGGAATCGCAATTTCAGATGTTAGTCACGACTATTGAAAATTGGTATTAGACCTCAACCTAATATTATCTTGAGACTATCGGATCAAAATATCCAAAAACTCAGATAAATTTGACATAATCTTAGGTTTTATGGATATTGTAGTTGTCTCTTGTCTTTTTTCTCCTCCTGTCTCGCAGTTTCCTCACCTAACGGAAGATTTTTGATTTTTGCAGAAGATCTAATAAATTTTCACAACTCGATCGCTACAACTATCCGGCCAACAACTACAATAACTCTAGCATCTGTGTCAAAAAAGGCCTATCTATGCAACTTTCGCCCCAAGAAAAAGACAAATTACTCATTTTTACGGCGGCACTGCTCGCCGAAAGACGCAAAAATCGCGGTATAAAGTTAAATTATCCCGAAGCGATCGCCTATATTAGCGCCGCCATCCTCGAAGGCGCTAGGGAAGGTCGTAGCGTCGCTGAATTGATGAGTTACGGCACGACTTTATTAACTCGCGAGGAGGTAATGGAAGGTATCCCGGAAATGGTTACGGAAGTGCAGATCGAAGCGACTTTTCCCGATGGTACTAAATTAGTTACCGTTCACAATCCCATTCATTAACAGGAGATTTTTAGCAGTTATGATTCCGGGAGAAATTATCACACCATCTGGAGCGATCGAGATTAATGTCGGTCGCGAGACCCTGCGTATTTCTGTGGCTAATACAGGCGATCGACCGATTCAAGTGGGTTCCCACTATCATTTTTATGAAGTTAATCAGGCACTGGAGTTCCAGCGCGAATTAACCAAAGGAACCCATCTGAATATTCCCGCGGGTACATCAGTTCGATTTGAACCGGGAGACACGAAAGAAGTGGAATTAGTTGCCATTGCGGGAACTGAAGAAATTTATGGCTTTAATGGTTTAATTAATGGTTCCCTCAAAGGCAAGAAAAAGAAAAAGTAAGGCCTTGATGGAAAAATTATCACAGTTTGATCGCTCAATTATGGTAACATCAAGGCAACAATAACTAATTCTTTTCAAGACTATGAAGACGGTCAAAATTGGCATCATTGGCGGCAGTGGTTTGTATAAAATGGATGCCCTCAAGGATGTGCGGGAAGTATCCCTCGATACTCCTTTTGGTTCTCCTTCCGATGCTTTAATTCTCGGGACTTTAGAGGGAACAGAAGTCGCCTTTTTAGCGCGTCATGGCAGAAATCACCATTTTTTACCGACAGAATTACCCTTTCGAGCTAATATTCACGCCCTCAAACAATTAGGAGTTGAATATATTATCTCCGCTTCGGCCGTTGGTTCCCTAAAAGCCGAAGTTAAACCCCTAGATTTAGTCATTCCCGATCAATTTATTGACAGAACTAAAGAGAGAATAGCGACTTTTTTTGGGGAAGGAATTGTTGCCCACGTGGCCTTTGGCGATCCCGTTTGTCCGCAATTAGCCAACATTTTAGGGGATGCCGTCGCTAGTTTAAACCTACCGGAAGTTACCTTGCATCGCGGCGGTACATACCTCTGTATGGAGGGGCCGGCTTTTTCTACTAAAGCGGAATCAAATCTCTATAGAAGTTGGGGGGCAAGCGTGATCGGTATGACCAATTTAACCGAAGCAAAATTAGCCCGAGAAGCGGAAATTGCCTACGCTACCTTAGCTCTAGTTACCGATTATGATTGTTGGCATCCCGATCACGATCATGTCACTGTAGAAATGGTGATCGAAAATCTACACCATAACGCTATTAATGCCCAAAAAGTCATCCAAGAAACGGTGCGCCGTCTGGCAGCTAATCCTCCCGTTTCCGCCGCTCATTCTGCCCTTAAATACGCTATTCTTACCCGTCTAGATTCTGTTCCCGTCGCCACTAAAGAAAAATTAGCTCTCTTTTTGAAAAAATATCGGGAAGCAATAGAGAAATAGTGCAGAAAAGTCGCCGATAAATCTAGGAATGGGTCATTTTTCTCGCTGTTGTCCAGACGATCAATTTGACCCAAATTCTAGATTATCTCTGGCTTAACTAGCTAGATATTCTCTGATGTTGCCCTTGCGTTTTCTTAATTTAGCGATCGCTTCTCGTTCGATCTGACGGACGCGTTCACGACTGATATTGAGTCGAACTCCTATTTTCGCTAAGGTGAGGGGCTGCCCATTATCTAAACCAAAACGCAGAGAAATCACTTCTTTTTGTTGAGGGGTGAGGTCTGCCATCAGTTTTTCTAAGTCCACCTGGAGGGAAGAATGGGCAGTGTAATCTTCCGGGGAAAGTCCCGTATCTTCCAAGAGTTCCCCTAATTCCGTGTCTTGATTGTCCCCCACCTTTAAGTCAAGGGAAAGGGGTTGACGGGACCTTTCCAAGTAGTCTCGCACCTGTTTGGGAGTTAGGTCTAATTCCTCGGCTAATTCGGCAATGGTGGCAGCGCGACCTTTATCTTGAGCTAGTTGACGCTGGGCCTTTTTGATTTTATTCAGTTTTTCCGTGATATGGATAGGCAGACGGATGGTGCGACTTTTTTCTGCGATCGCCCGGGTGATGGCTTGGCGAATCCACCAATAGGCATAGGTGGAAAAGCGATAACCTTTGGTGGGATCGAATTTTTCCACACCTCTTTGCATCCCAATGGTTCCCTCTTGGATTAAGTCCAATAGATCGAGATTGCGTTTTAGGTATTTTTTAGCGATGGAAACCACTAAACGCAGGTTCGCTTCTACCATCTTGCGTTTGGCGAAATCCCCTGCCCCTAATTCTCGACGCAGTTGTTCTTCACTAATTTCCGCCGCTTCTGACCACTGGCGATCGCTAGGTTCCCCGCCGAGTTTAGCTTTTAGGGATTCCTTGATTTTTTCCAGAAAAATTAATCTTTGTACCTGTTTCGCGTAGAGAATTTCTTCTTCATGGCTGAGAAGGGGAACTCGGCCAATTTCTCTGAGATAGGCGCGAACTGGATCGGTGGGGTTTTTCGAGGTTTTCATGAGTGCGCGTCGATTGAGGGTTGATATTCAGGGATTGATGGCGTTTTTCAGATCGCTTCCCCAGGGGCAGTTAAGGAGATGCTATCAGGGTTTTTTCTAGTTTTGTAAAGAGATCAGTAAGTGATTACTCAAGGATAGAGAGGAATCTAATTGACGATTTAATTGCCTTTATAGTCCGTTTTTCAGCTAGATATAGAGTTTCTGGGCATAAATGGCAGCTAGTAAGAACCTTAGTTATTTAACCAATATTACAACAATTATTAAATATTGTAAAGTTTATGAGATAAAAAATTATCCCTCTCAGGAACGCACCGATGAAGAGGAGGTTTGAGTACCTGTAATCATAGATTACCCAGAGGTTTCCGATCAGGATGCAATCACTTTAGCAAATTGTCTGTTAAAAGCTGATAGAGGAGACGAGTCTCGAAAAACAGCAAACGACACAATCCGTCTTTCCCCAGTGCCTTAAAACTTGGTAACTCTTGGTTAACTGCGATTTTTTGCCCGGTTTTCTCGTCTCGAGCAAAATAGGTGTGATTTCTGGAATTTAACCAAGAGTCTTTAAGTTTAGCGAGAATCTCAGTTTTAGCGGGTTTATTCGGACAAATAGTCACCATTGCGTGAGCATACAAGTGAGAGCGTACCAAATCAGAACCCTTCCAAGATTTTTTCACCTTGTCCTGTTTGGCTGGGTAGTGATCCGATAGTAGTGCCGTAGCTCTCTTGCTTATCTAGCCTGAGTTGTGTAGAATATTGACTAATAAAAATAATTACCTGATCAATGTCAAGAATTTGCTTTTTATGATTG
>SFAU01000191.1 GCA_007096045.1 Microcystis novacekii Mn_MB_F_20050700_S1
CAAAAGCGTTTAAACTCTTCTGGATTCAAATTTTTTACTTTTTCGTAAGTCATGGTTTTTCTGAGTGTTTTACTTTATTGTACATAATCAGTTCCTATTTTTGCAGGAGGTCTAATCAAGAATACTAATTTTTCTCACTTGATTGCGGCGCACATCCATATCAACACATTCCCCAAAAATCGGCAAGATTCCCTCTACCACGGCGGTAACTTCTGACCAATCAAAAGTTATACTTGCGGTTAGGTCGTGGGCAGATTGATAGACTAGGGTGGCTTCTGGTTGGATAGCCTGGAAATATCGAGCTAAATAGACATTAGGACGGTTAATCGCTGTAATTGGCTGGCAAAAACAGGGAATTCCTTTTTTTCGCAAGTCGTCAACATATACTTCTAATTCTGCCATCGCCCCGACTCGATACAAGCGCCACGAACGACTAGGGATTTGTAAGCGGGCGCTATAGGCATCTATTTTAAATATTTGGGCAAATTTTTGGGCTAAGGGCTGTTTTTCTTCGTTAGCCACCGGTTCAAGAATTAACAGCCCCATTTCTCGATTACTAGGGTTGGTTTTGGCTTTTGCGAGGGCAGCCTGTCGCTGTTGTTGTTGCTGTTCAACTTCCACCCGTTCAATCGCTTCTAAGCGGGCGATTCCTTGACGAATTTGGGCGATAAGTTGAGGATTAGTGCTAAATTGCAACATTTTTCGGTATTCTTGCCCTGCTAGTCCGATTTCTCCCTTGATTTCGTTAAAACGCGCTTGGTAGAATTTCAGCCAAGGGTTATCGTTTTCTAGGGTCTGGAAGTCGTTGACAAGACGGGTGGCAGTTTGATAGTCTTGACGATTGATCGCTTCAGCAATTTCTTTGATCATAGAAACTCCAATCAATTAGCTGTCTAAATAGGCGTTAATGATAGCGAGAGCCACTAAGGGAGCGGTAATTGTTCTCAAAATCCGTTTTCCCAGTGATACAGGCAGAAAATCGGCAGCGATCGCTTGTTCTATTTCTGCCTCCGTCCATCCCCCTTCCGGTCCGATGGCCATGGTTATCTCGGTTGATGTGTGCAATTGAGAAAGTAGCGGGGCCACTGTTCTACGGGTAACACCAATATAACAAGTTGTCTGTGGGTTAGCTCCCCGGTTAAGGATGGCTAAAAATGGTTGTGGTTCTTCGATAATGGGAATAATCTGTCTTTCTGATTGTTCTACAGCTTCCCGGGCAATTTTTCGCCAACGGTCAATTTTTTGAGGACTAGGATTAACTAAACCGCGTTCTGTTAGCAGCGGGATAATCCGATAAACTCCTAATTCGGTGGCAGCGCGAACGATATCATCAAAGCCATTTTTGGGAATTGCTACCATTAAATTCACTTGTACTGGTAGTTCGCTAGTTTCGTTTATCGCTTCTAAAAGATAGGCCGAATTATCAATTATTTCTGCTAACCACGCTTTTCCTTGTCCATTGAGGGCAATAAAACGGTCACGGGATTTTAAACGAACAACTTTTTTAAGATAATGACTTTGTTCGGATGTTAGGGCAATTAACCCGTTTTCTAGGGTATTAAAATCGAGAAGAAGACGGTAATACAAGGCGGTTTAGTCTATATTGCTATTGTGGTCAGGATCACTGTCAACTATCTATTTTAGCTTTTATGGTATTTTTGTATAAGGTTGAGAGTAGATTGACTGAAAACCTTGATCATTAACAAATACGGGAATTGATGAATGAATTTACTAGGCATCGTTTTATACTCTTTTATGGGAGTGCTGTTATTGGGGTTAGCTGTGGTTATCTGGTGGTTAGTCGATACCGTATCTTTATCTAGCACTCAAGCGAAAAGATATACTTCTCAAAATAATCGTCAAAAGTTGCCCACCAGTCAGAATCAACAAAAATCTACTTCTCAAAATAATCGTCAAAAGTTGCCAACCAGTCAGAATCAACAAAAATCTACTTCTCAAAATAATCGTCAAAAGTTGCCCACCAGTCAGAATCAACTTTTCTACCTAGAAAGAGAACTTTTAACCCTCGTGAATGGAGATAAAGCTTTAGCGACTCGATTGCTTTTAAATATTAGATTGAGAAATCCCCAACGTATTAAAAGCTGGTGTTATGAAAAAGTCATTTATGATTTAAAACGAGATCGAGGAGGAATTTAAATTGCCACTACAAAAGTTAGACCCATCAGAATAATATCACAGGGATCACCATAATCTCATTGAAAAAATTTATCTACCTTGTTTAGATTAGTACCCGATTGGTGCGTCAGGGAAAAAGAGTCGCCCGCTATAGTTCTTTAGACAGCGATCAAGTTATGTTATTATCACAGTTATCTTCGGGAAATCTTGACGCATTAGTGGCAGTAAAATGTCTCGATGAGGGAGTTGCTATCCCACAAGTCAGTCAGGGAATTATCCTCGCTGCCGACAGTTCTCCCCGTCAATTTATTCAACGTCGCAGCAGAATTATCCCCGCAGCCGGTGGCCAAGAAAAAAGCAACTTTAATCGATGTCTTTCCCCCTGGGGACGATAGTGAGGTAAAATTAATTGCATCGGAGATCAAAAGAGTTATTGATTTTGCCGGGGCAGCCAGCAATCAAGCTGCAGTTATCAACAAATTAGTCCAAGCATTAAGTTACTATGGCCTTACCTACTCAGGTCTGTTATAAAATTTCTCATCATCAAGGTATCTCTTGGCAAATAAGAATTAAGACTTGACAATCCCCACTCCCCACTCCCCAACCCACAGAAAATTTATGGACATAACTGCTAAAATTCAAGAACTGGCACAAAAATATGAGATACCTCCCCAACTGCTAAAGGAAGCCATGGCTTTAGAAGTAGCAAAAATTACTCTAAAAAATCGGCGGCTATCACCTAAAATTGTCAAACTTATCGAAAAATATACCGACTCCCCACAATAAATAAACTCTATGACTTTGAGACTGAAACAAATTCGCTTAACTAATTGGAAATGTTACCCTAGTCAAAATATTACTTTTAACCTGCATCCCGACAGAAAAATCCAGATTATCTTCGGTAATAATGGCTACGGTAAAACTTCTCTAATGGAAGGGATTTTATGGTGTCTCTATGGGGGAGATATTGTATCTAAAGAGAGTCTGAAAACCTATTTTTATCGAGGTAAGGATGATTCTTCATCAGCAGAAGAAAAAGAAATGCGGGTAGAATTACATTTTACTAAAAACGAGAAAAATTACTTTATCAGTCGCACAGCAAAATTAAAAGTTAACGGTAGCACTTTTTATCCCAGCGTAGAGGAAGCATTATTTTATGAAGATGGAACTATGAGAAGTAACTCTAGGGAATATATCGAAGCATTGCTTCCTAAATCTATTCGAGATTTTTTCTGTTTTGATGGCTTAAAAATCGAACAATATACCCAGATAACTCAAACTAAAGAAGCAAAAGAAGCAATTGAAAAAGTTTTGGGTATCCCTGAATTAATAAATCTGCGCAATGATACAGAAAAAGCCTTACAAGAATTAGAAAAACGTTTAAATAAAGCAGAGGGAACCAGTCAAGCTTTTAGAGATAAGATGCAACAATTACGAGAATTAGAAGAAGAAATAGGCATTAAAAAAGACCAGCTTAAAAACGCTAAACTTCAGGAAAAACATGAAATAATTATATATCAAGATGCTCAAGAAAAAGCCGCTCAGATTGAAAGTTTACGAGAAAAATTGCAGGAAATTAATAACTTAGATAAAAAACGTATCGGGTTACAACCTCAGTTAAATAACCTGCAAAAAACTATCGATTCTTGGTTAAGAAAAGCATCAATTCCCCTGATGATTAACTTCCTGCAGGAAATGGTCGATGATTGGCAAGTTACTAGCTTTAAAAGCACTTCTAAAACTAATTCGACAGCAATTTTAAAAGCAATACTTAACGATGAAAACTGTTTATGCGGTCGTTGTTTAGATAAAAATTCTCGTGACTTTATCTTTCAACAAATTGCCGAGTTAGAGTTATTAGATGTGGACAACTACACCAGCATAGAAAAAGATAATCTCAGAATTGATTTACAGGGAATTATCAGAGATAATGCTAAATTTAGCAATTATAGTCAATTACTTTTACAAAGAGATCGTTTAGAAGAAGAAATCAAAGAAATCAATCAACATATTAAACAGCTAAAAAAGAAAAGCACGGGAATAAATCAAGAATCAGCTAATGAAATTTGGCGAAAAGTTGGCGAATATGAACAAAAAATTAAGGAGATTGAAGAAAGTATCGAACAATTGCAAAAGGAAATTGAAATCAAAGAAAAGGAATTAGAAAATTTACGCAGAGAAGTGGAAATTTTAGCTAGGGAAAATCAAACCACATTGATGTTATCTAATCAGGTTAAAATGGCCAGAGGTTTAAAAAATGCCACTAACGAATTAATCGAATGGCATATCGATAATTACCAAAAAATGATTAATCGAGTAACCAGCGATCGCTATTTACAAGTAACCAATAAACTCGATGAATATGTAGGAGTAGAAGTTACTGAAGAATACAGATTAGGAATCCGTACCATCACAGGAAAATTATTAAATCCCGATGTCTTGAGTGCAGGAGAAAAGCAAGCGTTAGCTTTTGCTTTTATCACTGGTTTAAATCAAATAACCGATACTTGTGTCCCCCTAATTATGGATACACCTTTCGGACATTTAGACAAAGAACATCAAAAAAATATTATTAACTCTCTCCCTAATTTAAACTCCCAAGTAATTATTTTAGCCACCAATCGCGATCTACCTGATCCACTTTTAAATCTCTTACGTCCCCACACTGCCGATATTTTAAAAATTAACCGTTTAGCTGCCGATGAAGATGCTTCCACGATTGAAGTAATGGAGAATTACTAATGCAGAGAATCGATCCCAGTTTGAAGATTTATGCCTCAGAAACTTCGAGAAATTATCTACAGGTACTAAAAGATCAGAAAACCTTTGATCGCATGGTAGATGCCTATTTATTCGCCGCTGCTTTTGCCATTAAACAAGACTTCAGCATCTACGGAATAACCTTAAATAATCGACAGGATTTAATTGCCGTTAGCCAAATAGATCCCGAAGTTATTTTAGCTTTAACCGCAGGAATTTATATTATCTGTAAAAAGAATTCCTATCCTCAACCCAGCGACGGCAAAGAAGTTTTAGATAAGATCTGTCAATACGCAGAAGTGGGATTAAGGGAATTAAAAGAACGCTGGCAAGGCAAAGTCAGCCATCAAATTCAAGCTGATATTGAGAGGATTATCAATGATCTCTGAAATTCTCGCCATCTAACCATCTTTTTTAGCGATAACGGCAAATTATATTCTTTCCACACTGCCAAAAAAGACGGGTTCCACGCGAATAGCAATGATACTAGCCGGACGTAAAACCATATATTCCCCTTGGATATTTCTGATTGGAACATTGATAAAATCCTGGGAATCAGCTTTTGGAACTAATTCGTTGCTGTACCACTTTTGAAATTCTTGGATAGTCAAAAAACGTACTTCCTCGCGATGTCCACTGCTTAAGAACAAATGTACGGCGTACTCGTCAGCTTTTCTACTCATTTTTTTAACTAATCAGATTGAATTTTTGCAATAAAGTTGCCATTAAAGGTGGAAAAGTGAGACGCAATTCGCTAAGATCCGAGAAAACTAATTTTTGGTAGCTTGGCAGGTCAAAAGCTAGTTTACCCTTTAATTCCGCTCGATTTTGATAGATTAGCAGAATTTGTCCGCCCTGTTTACAAGCGATCGCATAACCCAATTCTACACCCACTAGGGGACTGGGCAGTAATTCCGTTTCTTTTTGGCTAATCGCCGTAGCATCGGCAATAAATAATAAACTTTTGCGAATTTGGCGTAATTGACTATCACTCAATCTGGTGACATTACCCTCAGTTCGAGGCGTTTCTTCGATAGTTAAGGGCAAACGGGAGCGTTTATTGAGATTTTCGACGGTTTCGGTCAAAACTGTTTTTAAAGCGGTGCTAGAGTCCTTAAATTGGCTTTGGGAGCTAAAATAAATGACGGGATCCAACCAAGTGCTGAGGTCTTGTTTAGTAAAGTAAATTTCTTGGGAAATCAGGTCAATATTGGAGATGACGTAACCGCCACTACCTTCGAGGTAAAATTCCACCCTTTCCCCTTCTAGATAGCGTTGGAACCAGACAGAACCCTGTATCGTCAGGCTATCATCGAGAAAATCGGCTCTTAAACCCGATTTTAACAGACTATTGCGACTTAAGCGCAAGTCGTGGGGACGTTTGACAACCTCGCGGATAGGTTCGTATTTGTCCAGATACCAAGCTTTCAGAGCGATGATGGCCATAGGTGTGGCGATTAAAGACACTCTCCCATTTTAGCAGTAAGCACCGATATCCTCTCCACATTCATCGGCTAGGTAAGAAAGAGCGCGAAATCTTAACATCATTAGGTTTTCGTAGAGGGGATTTAGCTGGCAAAGGGGCGGAATTTCTAGAATTGTCCAGCTAAATAGGGTAATTTTCCGTGCAAAGGGACATTGAGCCGGAATTAGACGACAAATCCTGTGAGCTAGTGCAGGTGTATTTATTTCTAGGCGATCAATTCGTTGCCGCAGGGGTTGCCATAAATCCCATTTTGGTTGCGGTGACGGGTTTTTCCGATTGCCTTTCGACCAAGGAGCGATCCAATTAGAGACAATTATTTTATTTGTGGTATAATCTGATACATTAGCATCGACCATGGCTTTACCTTCGATTGATTGATTCATAAGGTTCTATCTAAGATTACGAGAGGGCGAACAATCTTTCCCGAAAATCTTCTAGGAGGTTCGGACATTTGACCGCTTTAACGATAACATCTCTGGGATAAAATTACTCGTTAAGACTACACAGTAACGCTAGGGCTGGGTCGAGGAAATTTGAACTTTTGTACTAATTCCCGATCTCCGAGTTATCACCTGAAAGCGAATAGGCAACAGACGACAATAAGATAACGTCACCAGTGAGTTTAACTAGATTAATCTCTAAGCTTCCCCCAAAGATATTGGCTCTGATTAGAGCTATTTCTAGGTTAGCAAAAGTTAGGTTTTTTCACATCAGCATAGTACACTTTTTTTGGGGTATAAAATAGCACCCACTTTTGTCAAAGATACGCAATCCAAGGTGTGGGGTGTGGGAATTATGAATTTTTCAGTGAACAGTGAACAGTAAACAGTAATCAGTGAACTGAAAACTTACATCTGATCACCGATAACTGATCACTGATAACTGATCACTGATAATTGATAACTGATTTACATTCTTTCCAAAACGGGAATTCCCAAGAGAGATAAGCCTAATTTTAGGGTTCTTGCCGTTAAATCACACAAAACTAAACGAGAGTTTTTAATCGGTTCTGCTGCTTTAAGAACGGGACAATTCTCGTAGAAACGATTATACTTTTTACTGAGTTCATAAAGATAATCACAGAGACGATTGGGCAATAAATCCTCTTCCACGGACCTAATTACTTCCGGAAGTTGCAGTAATTGTTTAGCCAGAATTAATTCGCTTTCATCCTTGAGAATTAGCGGTGAATTGGCACTTAAATCCTGAAAATTAATGCCACCTTCGCGACTAATACTCTGGACCCTAGCGTAAGCGTACAGCATATAGGGGGCGGTGTTGCCTTGCAGATTGAGCATTTTGTCGTAACTGAAAACGTAGTTACTATTGCGATTTTGGCTGAGATCGGCGTATTTAACGGCACTTAAACCGACAGTTTCGGCAGTCTTAGCAATAAAATCGCTGGTTTCTTCTCTTTCCTCGCTTGCTAGTCTTTTTTCTAAGTCAGCTAGGGAACAGGCGATCGCTTGATCGAGTAATTCTTGTAATCTTACCGTCTCCCCGGAACGAGTTTTTAATTTTTTACCATCTTCCCCTAAAACTAATCCAAAAGCGACGTGAACCACTGCCACATTATCGGGTAAAAATCCCGCTTTTTTAGCCACCTGAAATACTTGGGCAAAATGGTTAGCTTGTCCAGCATCGGTAACATAAATTATTCTTTCGGCTTTATCTTGACGCACTCGATAACAAATTGCCGCTAAATCGGTGGTAGCGTAATTATAACCGCCGTCGGATTTCTTGACAATTAGGGGCAAAGGATCGCCCTCTTTGTTGGTAAAACCATCGAGAAAGACGCATAAAGCGCCGTTGTCTTCTGTTAGCAATCCCTGTTGATCCAATTCTGTGATTACTGCCTCAAGGTAAGGATTATAAAAAGATTCACCCCTTTCGATCAGTTTTATATCGAGAATATCATAGATTTTCTGAAATTCCCGTCGTGATTGTTGACAAAGTAACTGCCATGCTTGACGACTTTGAGGATCACCCGACTGTAATTTTACTACGGCTTGACGGGCAGTTTCTTTAAAGTTTTCGTCTTCATCAAAACGAATTTTGGCCTTTTTATAAAAGCTAACTAAATCCCCTAAATCAAGGGCATCTGCTTGGGTTAAAGCGCTAGGATAAGCTTCTTGTAGATAGGTGATTAACATCCCGAATTGAGTACCCCAATCCCCGACGTGATTAAGACGAATTACTTGATGATGACGAAATTCTAAAATCCGAGCGATACAATCACCAATTATAGTTGATCGCAAGTGACCGACGTGCATTTCTTTGGCAATATTGGGACTGGAAAAATCGACAATAATTTTTTGACTGGGGTTAGCACCGGCAACTCCTAAACGGTTGTCAATAATTAGGTCTTTTAATTGGGTTTCTAGATAACTAGGTTTAAGGGTAAGATTGATAAAACCCGGTCCGGCAATTTCGGTGGGTTGACAGAGATCATCTATCTCTAGATTTTTTAGTAATGTTGCCGCCACTTCCCTCGGTTTTTGTTTTAATTCTTTGGCTAAAGAGAGGGAAATATTACATTGATAATCGCCAAACCGGGGGTTACTAGCGGCGACAATTAGAGGATCGGTAGCGGCGAAGTTTTCCCCAAAGGATTTAACTAGGGATTGGGAAAAACGCTCTTTTATTTGTTGGATAATTGCAGTCATAGAGAGAATTTAGCAGTTAGGGATTAGACAACAATTGAGAAGGAATCGGTTAGCTTCCTAGCAGTAACCAGATTGTGGGTCGAATTAGCTACCGAAGATGTCGATTGATGGTATTCTTTCAAGACTTTTTTGATCATCTTTTGTGGTGTATTCATTATAGTTTCGAGCCAACGAGATTAACAATCCAGATAACTTGGGTGATTGACCATCTTACCTTATCATAATCTGAAGGCGAATCCAATGCAGCTGGCCGCTGGGAAACAGTTGCTTTAATATAGGTAATTAGTCACAGCAAGAAGCAGGGCTTATTGAGAATAAAGTAATCTTTAAGCCCTAGATAGATAGTACAAAATCGGCTTGAGGTGGAGAACGCTCGCCCGCTAACAAGTTGAAAAGTTCCTCAACCGCATTTTTTCCTTGAAGTCGCATGGTTTCCAAGAAACTGAAGATCATGGCTACTAATTGGCCTCCCCAGTGGCTTCTGGCACCCCCACTCACCTAAAATAGGTGTATTGATAGGTCATGCTGCTTGCCAATTGGACTCGAATAAAATCGCTTTTTCAATTTGCCAAGGTTGACAATTATAATCATTGGCAATATCTTCTATAGAGTCCCCCACATCATAAAGTTCTGTGACAATTTTAGTGGGAATTCCTGTTCCTGTGATAACGGGTTTTCCGAAGGAAATATTCGGGTCTATCATGAGGACTTTATCGCTGAAGTCTTGCCCATTTATGTCGATAGTGGGAAAAAGCCTTGTGGCGATATCTTGTTCATCCCATTCAATACGAGTTAAGAGATTATTTAAGACTTGTTTCATCGCTAATTGTCCCGAACGGGAGGCATTAATTAAATGTTCAAATTGTTCGATAAAAAGGTCAATTCCATCGGTACTAAATTGTTTTTGAACCAGAGGATGATCGGTGTTAAATTGTTCACTAATATAGTCTAAGGCAAGTCTAACTTTATCGAGAGGGATGTTATGAACGGTGCGAATGACTCTTAAAACGTGCGCTTCCACTAAGTTAGTAAAGGAAAGTTGGGGAATATTCGGATTAGGTCGTTGAATGAGGGGTAAAAAGTTTTTCTGTCCGGTTTTGGTGGGATAATTGCGTCCCTTTACCCAGGTTCTCAGAGTGGGTAAAGGAATATGGAGATAGCGCGCAGTATCGGCTATAGTATAGGTGGGAACATGATAGAGATGCTCTAGAGATAAGGGAGATGACACTTTGACCATCGTTAATATTTTGGTGAAGTTGTTGGGATGAGATTATCACCTATCGATTATCTTATTTTAGCTAACTTTGGTATCCTTGAGGATAGGGATAAATCAGGGTACATCTCATTTTTGTAAGTCTAGCAAGTTGGGATTTTTACGGGAAAACTCTCTGATAAAATCGAGCATTACTTCCGATTTTATTACTCAATCCAAGCTTTGGGGGGTTCTACCCCCCAAACCCCCCGTTGGGGGCGTGGCGCCGCCCCCAAACCCCGGAGCGCATTAGCTTTTCGGTGGGATGCTTACAGACGGCTGCTGATATATCTGTGATAATTTAAGAATCACTGATAATTGCTGATTGTCGGTATTTCTGCAAATGTCAGATGCACCCATAAAGCAGGATGAGCGCATCTCAGGAGACATTGGGGCCAAATGAGGTTATATTTTATCTATAGGAGAACGTTTGTATGTCGCAACGATAATGAGTAACTCACTGCCAAAATATCTAGAGGAAATCACTGGCATTTATCAACAGGGTAACGCCACAGAACACAGTTATCGTCCTGCTTTAAAAAAATTAATTGAATCCCTAAATAATAACCTACAAGCTCTCAATGAACCGAAAAGGATTGCTTGTGGCGCTCCAGATTTTGTGATTAATCAGGGTATGGTAGAAATTGGCCATCTGGAAGCAAAAGATATCGGAACTTCTCTGAAAAAGGTTGAAAATACTCCCCAAATAAAACGTTATTTACAGGCTTTGGGTAATTTAATTATCACCGATCATTTAGAATTTCGTTGGTATGTATCGGGAGAATTGCGTCTATCAGCGTCCGTGGCAACTCTTAATCAAAAAAAGCAAATTAAACCTGATTCCCCGGGTATTTTACAAGTAGAACAACTGTTCTGTCAATTTTTCCTCTCAAAAGTTATTCAGATAACAACACCGCGAGAATTGGCGAAAAAAATGGCCGCTTTAGCGCAGTTAATTCGAGATGCGATCGCACAGGCTTTAAAAGATCAAGATTGCGGGGGAATGCTGCGGCAACAATTGCAATCTTTTCAACGAGTTTTAATTAGTGATCTCAATGAAGCACAGTTCGCCGATATGTATGCACAAACAATTTGTTATGGTTTATTTGCTGCGCGCTGTAATACGGATCAAATAAGTTCTTTTTCCAGGGAAACGGCAGCATTTCGCCTCCCGAAAACTAACCCTTTTTTGCGGGGAATTTTTCATCAAATTGCTGGTACAGAATTAGATGAGCGGATTACTTGGGCCGTGGATACTCTAGCCACTATTTTACAACAAACGGACATGGAGGGGATTCTGGGCAGCTTTGGAAAACGCACCCGCAAGGAGGACCCGGTGGTTCACTTTTATGAGACTTTTTTAGCAGAATACGATAGTAAAATGCGTGAGTCTAGGGGGGTTTATTATACTCCTGAACCCGTGGTTTCTTACATGGTTCGCAGTGTGGACTATATTCTGAAAAATAAGTTTCAAATCCCTAAAGGTTTGGCCGATGCCAAAAAAATTACTATTAAAAATCCTAATAATAGCCAAGAAACTCAGGAAGTTCACCAAGTTTTAATCCTCGATCCTGCGGTGGGAACAGGCACTTTTTTACACTCTGTTATCGATTATATCTATGATAGTTTTCGTCAACAAAAAGGGATGTGGTCTAGTTATGTTAGTAAACATTTATTACCCCGTCTCTTTGGGTTTGAGTTACTGATGGCTCCCTACACCGTAGCACACATGAAATTAGGTTTACAACTTCAGGAATTAGGCTATGATTTTAGTGCCGATGAACGCTTAGGAATCTATCTCACCAACACCCTACAGGAAGCTTTTCAAATTCCCCCTGCTGATGGTTTTTTAAATCGCATTCGCGATGAAGCAGAGTCAGCGCAAGGTGTTAAGCAAGAACATCCTGTTATGGTGATTATTGGTAATCCTCCTTACTCTGGACATTCCGTAAATACAGGAGAATGGATTAAGGAATTATTGAAGGGAAAAGATATTATTTCTGGAGAAAAAACTGCTAGTTATTTTGAGGTAGATAGTCAACCTTTAGGCGAAAAAAATCCCAAATGGTTAAATGATGATTATGTCAAATTTATTCGCTTTAGTCAATGGCGCATCGAGAAAACTGGTTACGGAATTTTAGCTTTTGTTACTAATCATGGTTATTTGGATAACCCAACTTTTCGGGGAATGCGTCAAAGTTTATTAAAAACTTTTGATGATATTTATATCCTCGATTTACATGGCAACAGTAAGAAAAAAGAAATCTGTCCCGATGGTTCAACCGATCAAAATGTGTTTGATATTCAGCAAGGTGTAGCTATTGGTATTTTTATTAAATATCACAATGGTTATTCAAATTTAGCTAAAGTTTATCATGCTGATTTATGGGGTAAAAGAGAGATGATTGAGAATCAAGTTATTGTCGGTGGTAAGTATCATTGGTTAGAGGAAAATGATCTTTATTCTACTTCTTGGCAAGAATTACAACCTGATTCTCCTTTTTATCTATTTAAACCTCAGAATATTAATCTGCGCTCGGAATATGATCAATTTTGTAAAATTACTGAAATTATGCCAGTTAATAGTGTTGGTATCGTCACAGCTAGAGATAGTTTAACTATTCAATGGAGTGAAAAAGAAATTTGGGATATTGTCAATGATTTTATCAATCTCAGTCCAGAACAAGCTAGGATTAAATATAATTTAGGTAAAGATTCTAGGGACTGGAAAGTTAATTTGGCACAAAAAGATATTAAGCAATCTGGTTTATTAAAAAAGAATTTAGTGCCTATTTTATATAGACCTTTTGATTAGACCTCTTGCATAATTTTTTTATGGTATAATGTAAGGTTTTGCTTTTTTCTCAATTCTTAGATTGAAGTGGAAAAAAGAATAAAATGTGATCTTAGGTCAGGAAATCATCTATAAT
>SFAU01000192.1 GCA_007096045.1 Microcystis novacekii Mn_MB_F_20050700_S1
TAAGTCGATCCTTGTACAGCAACATTTTTGAAGATGATCAACTACTAATAAATAATTAACTGAAAGTCCCTCCCATTATTGTTTCTATCGTTTGTTTTCGGATTTATGCAAGAGGTCTACTATGGGCGAGGTTGACAATAGTTCAAAATGATGTAAACTTTGACTACAGCAACAGCGTGCTCAAAATAACCCCACTCTAGCTTTTTTAGGTAGTAGTTAGTAGTCCACGGACTTGACTAATTAACTTGAGGCGGGAATATTTCGGTTTACGCAGTATAAATAGAACAATTGTATTTAGTGAAATGATGGTTACTGTAACCCAAGCAACATCCCAATCTAATTCGTTGATTGATTACGTTAAGCAAGTTTTTATCATTGCCTACAAAGAACCAACAGAAACATTAGAGAAATGTATGGTAGAAGAGGGATTTACCTGTGAGGTTCTCAGACAAAAACACCTAAAAGAATATCGGGATTATTCCAATAGCTACCTTTGTCTTCTTAATCATTGTCAAGCATGGCAACGTATTATTCAAGAAAATAAACCGACTTTAATTATCGAAGCTGATTTTGTTCCTGTGCTGGGCATAAGTCAACTTCCTTTACCATTTAATCCTAGCAGAAAAGATGTGGGTATTGCTTGGCTATATACTTGCGCTCCCCAAGTTTATTATGTATCACCAGAAGGTTTTGCCACTGGATTTTCTTCCTCTACCGTTGCTTATATTGTTACCCCGGAAGCGGCAAAAGTTCTGATAACATTAGAAGAAAAAATTAGGCAAAATTCAGGACCGAAATCCTATTCTTCTTGGGATTCAACTATTGATGTTCTATTAAGAGAACACAAACTTGAAAATTATCTGCCCTTTCGCTGTTACGGAGAACATGGTGGTTTGCCCAATCCAGAACATTACCGCAATAATTTAAGCAAAGCTCATAGAGCCGATATCCTCTATGGTTCTCTAGCTTTTTTGCCACTTTATGCCCAAGGAAAAAAGAGTTCTTGGCTGGCTTTTTGGTGGGAACGTTTACAAGCAAGAATTAAAGGTATTGCGCGATTACTTGCGGGTAAATATCTGCGTCTGGCTACACTTCGCCGTAATAAATACTCATTCCGTTTTCTCAGTTTCGCTATTTTTAGACATTTAACATGGCGCTTATGAAAAATTATGCCAAAGCAATTGTTAAGATTTATGTAATATTAATATTGTCATTGATTTAAAATAATGTTACAATCAGCCAATGACTGAGACCCAGTTAAATTATCTTCTTCTGAACTTGCGAACTTGCTGACTATACGTTTTTTAATCAAGCAAATTTTGGCAGATTTACTAGGTTTAAGTCCATTTTCTTGGAAGCTGTTTTTGTAAAAATGAAGGACATCTAGACTATGCAAAATTCTCTCAGAGATAATATCATTTTCTGCCAAGCGAGAGTTCCCCATGGCAATCAGGGAGATTTAGTATTAACTAAAATTCTCGTTTCGGAATTAAGACAATACGGGAAGCTGATTATTAATGATTTGCGGGTTCCTGAATGGTACTGTAAGCAGTTAGAGATGAAAGATGAGGAGAGAGCTAGTTTATATCCAATCGGTTTTAGTCTTTTGATCTGGTTTTATAGCTTAAAATATTTATTTAAGCCTCGGGCTAATGTTTATTTAATTTTGCGTCCTGGCCATTTCTATGGACGAGGATTGAAGTTAGAGCTTAAGATGTTGTTAGCTTCCTTATACTATAATATATTAGCCATATTTAAATTAAAAATTTGTCGATTTGGTACTTCAATTGAGTCCTTGTCACCACCTCTCCAAGTAGCTGAAAAATTGCGTTCTATACCTATGCACTTTTATAGTGTTAGAGATACTTTATCCAAAGATTATGCTCTAAAAATAGGTATAGACAAAGTTAAAATATTCCCTGACTTAGCCTGGCTGTTACCCCAAAAATATGTCAAGGAAAATACAAAATTTTTGATGCAAGTTCCTAATTCTAATGAGCAACCCATAAAAATTGCTCAAAATTATATTGTCTTAAGTTTTAGATCTGGCTTCAGAGAATTTGATAGTTCTGGCTACAAAACTAATCTTTTGATAGCTTTAGATAAACTGGTTAAAATGACCTGTGGAGATAGCCAAAATAAATTAGTTATTAGTTACCAAGTTGATTCCGACTATAAATTTTCCAAATATCTGTTGGAACGTTATCAAAATGAATACGATGTCATGTTTATAGAACAATATATAGACAGTCGCTCTATGTATGATTTGTATTCTGGCGCATCGATGGTGTGTAGCAATCGTTTGCACGTTTTGATGTTTGCCATGTTTTGTGGTTCTTTGCCGATTGCTATCGTTAATCGAGCCAAAGAAAGAAGAATTAATGGTATCTTTTCTGATGCGGGACTGCAAGAAATTATCTTAGATATTGCCCAGGGAACTCATGAACTAGATCGTTTACCTGAACTACTTGATCGTCAGGCAATAATCAAAGAAGAAATCAGTCTAGCTTTCCAAAAAAACGGTGATATTTGTCAAGAGACTCTAAAAGAAGTCTTTCAAAGCTGATAATCAGTAAGACATTAAGTCCGATTGGTTAATGATGATTTATATTAGCCAATCTTAACTTCTTGACCAATAACTTTGACTGATAAATTAGAGATGCCTTTGGAGCAAAAACCCTCCATCGGCATTCTTGCTTGTTAAAATCAAGAATTCGCCTGTAATTCCTCTAAACGTGCTAAAACTTCGGCACTGTGAATGGCAGGATTTACCCCTAAATAAATCTCTTTTAAAATCCCATCGGGATCGATAAGATAGGTATGACGCAGGGAAACATAACCCATCCAAGAACCATAAGCTTTACTAACATCTCCGGTAGTATCTGCCAGTAAGGGAAATTTTAAACCCTCCGAGTCACAAAATTCCGCATGAGAATCGACATCATCGGCACTTACCCCTAAAACTTGCGTATTTTTAGCCCTATATTTCGGCAAATCCTGCTGAAAACGCCGCGCTTCTAGGGTACAGCCGGGGGTAAAATCCTTGGGATAAAAATACAAAACTACCCACTTACCCCGATAGTCCGATAGGGAAATATTCCCTTCTCCCGTGTTAGTCGGTAGGGTAAAATCCGGTGCCGGTTGATTTAAAGGGGGTTGGGGGCCACCTAAAGCGTTAGCATCGGGAATAAAGGCAAAAAATGCCAGAATTACTGCAATTAAAAAACTCAACAGTTGACGACGAGACATAATCAGTTATCAGTTATCAGTTATCAGTTATCAGTTTCTTGGTGTGATAAGTTTAACCTAATACGGGAGCGATCGATCTTTGTGTCCTTTCCCTCGTTCCTGTCACACCGGGAAAATCAACTGTCACCACATCTCCAGGGGAAAACGTCACCAATTAACCCCCCTCCACATCAGAGAAAGTTTTGGCCGCATAGTTTAGGGAAAAATTGACAAGATCGATCTGATCCTCCTCGGTCCAGGTATCATTTTGATCTAGCGATGGTTGTTGTTGTTGTCCGACAAGTTGATTGAGAATGATTGTGGCCAACCGCAAACGTTCCCCAGATGATAAGTGACAGACCACTTGATTATAAACTTCTTGGGCAGTAGTGGGCATGACAAAAAACTGATGACTGAATGGTTCTAGCTTAATATTCTTTACATAACTTGACAAGGAAAGGGCGAGGTAAAGGGGGAAAATAGATCGAGCTTGTCTTCATCTGCCTAACGATCATGTCTATTGTCACCCTTAACCCCCTTCAATCCCATCAAGATTTAGTCATCGATCCAGCCAAAATTACGGGATTACGGGGAAAAATCACTATCCCCGGCGATAAATCCATATCCCATCGTTCCCTGATCTTAGGAGCGATCGCCGAAGGAGAAACCGTTATTCAGGGGTTATTATTGGGCGAAGATCCCCGCAGTACCGCTAGTTGTTTTCGCTCCATGGGTGTGGAAATTTCCCAACTCAACAGCGAGAAAGTGATCGTCAAAGGTAGGGGTTTAGGCAATCTTGAGGAACCCTTAGAAATCCTTGATGCGGGCAATTCCGGCACGACGATCCGCTTAATGTTAGGATTATTGGCCGGTCATCAGGACCGTTTTTTTGTCGTTACCGGTGATGCTTCCCTGCGATCGCGTCCCATGTCCCGGGTGGTGAAACCCCTCAAAGAAATGGGGGCGCAAATTTGGGGCAGAAAAGCTAATTCTTTGGCTCCTTTAGCCGTTTCTGGGGAATATCTGCAACCGATCCACTACTATTCTCCCGTTGCTTCTGCACAGGTGAAATCCTGTCTTCTTCTCGCAGGACTCTTAACCGAGGGGAAAACCACGATCACGGAACCTGCTTTATCTCGCGATCACAGTGAACGGATGCTGCGTGCTTTTGGGGCAAATATTGAGGTGGATGGGGAGACTAATAGCGTCACGGTGACGGGTTATCCCACTTTAACCGGACAAACGGTGATTGTACCCGGGGATATAAGTTCGGCAGCTTTTTGGTTGGTAGCAGGGGCAATCGTGCCTAATTCCGAGTTATTAATCGAAAATGTGGGAATAAACCCGACTAGAACCGGAGTTTTACAGGTTTTACAGGCAATGGGAGCAGATATCACCCTCGAAAATCAACGGGTGGTGACGGGAGAACCGGTGGCGGATCTGCGGGTGAAATCCAGTCAACTACAGGCAACCACGATCGCCGGTGAGATTATACCCCGTCTGATCGATGAAATTCCGATTTTGGCAGTAGCGGCAGTTTTTGCCCAAGGAACGACAATTATCAAGGATGCCGAGGAATTACGGGTGAAGGAAAGCGATCGCCTGACGGTGATGGCCACCCAACTCGATCGCCTAGGGGCCAAAGTAAGGGAATTACCCGATGGTTTAGAGATTACCGGCGGTACGGGCCTATTCGGCACGGAAGTGGACAGTTTTACCGATCATCGCATTGCCATGAGTCTAGCGATCGCTGCCCTCAATTCCCGTCAACCCACCACTATCCATCGCGCTGAAGCGGCCGGCATTTCCTACCCCGATTTTTTTAGCACCTTACAGCAAATTTGTCAAGAGTAAAAATATTAAGTTTTTCTGCGAACGGGCGAGGGGTAATTGGTAAAATTGCAGGATAAATCAGAGAGTAGTGGGCCACCTGTGTGATAATCAAGTTCATCGATCGAAATAGCGAAAAATAGAAGCGTCCCTCATTCAAATTTCCCTGAAAAATATCTCCCTATCTACTCCACTCCCGTCTTCTCTTCCCCACCGATAATGGAAATCATCGCCCAATTAGAGAAAGTTTCCTATATTTATCCCGAATCCTCCAATCTAGTGCTGAAAAATATCTCTTTAGCAATTCATCGAGGCGAATTTTTAGGTATTATCGGGCCCACAGGTGCGGGAAAAACTACTCTCTGTTTAACTCTTAACGGTATTGTCCCCCAATTTTACGGAGGGCGTTTTTTTGGTTATGCAACAGTAGCCGGTTTAGATACTTTAACCCATCCCGTTAGCACCTTGGCCCGCTATGTGGGGGCAGTATTTGAAGATCCCGAAACGCAACTTTTAGCCACTTCTATAGAAAATGAAATCGCTTTTACCCTAGAAAATTTACGGCTACCGCGAGAGGAAATTAAAGCGCGTATTCCCAAAGTTTTAGCGGCAGTCCGGTTAGAGGGAATGGAAAAAAAATCACCGGGGGAATTATCGGGAGGACAAAAACAACGATTAGCGATCGCTGCTGCTCTCGCAGTTCAGCCCGCTTTGTTAATTCTCGATGAACCCACCTCCCAACTGGATCCAGTGGGATCCCAGGAAGTTTTCGCCACCATTAAGGAATTAAATCGCCATCTCGGGGTCACCATTGTGATGGTCTCCCACGCGGCCGAGGAAATGGCCGAATATGCCGATCGCCTGGTACTATTAAGGGATGGTGCGATCGAAGCTATGGGAACCCCAGCAGAGATCTACTCCCAAGTACAACTTTTACAGGAAAATGCCCTGCGTCCTCCCCAAGTCGCTACCACTTTTGCTTTGATCGAGCAGAAAATCGGTGCGGTCGCAACGCGCTCGCTACGCGAGATCGAATCAATTCCTGTCACCCTAGACCGCAGTTTTGCCCGTTTAAACGAGCTTAAATCCTTTTACCATCCTATCACCCAAAACACTCCCTTATCGTCAGTTTCTGACCCCTTAAACCCCATACTGAGGGTAAAAAATCTCTGCCATACCTATCCGGATGGTACTACCGCCTTGCGGGATGTGTCCCTCGATATTGCCGAAGGAGAATATCTGCTGATTATCGGTCAAAATGGCGCAGGAAAAAGCACTTTAGTCAAGCATTTTCTCAATCTTCTCTCGGCCACCACCGGTCAAGTTATGATTGATGGACGTTCGATCTATAGCTTTTCTGTCAGTGATTTAGCCCGATCGATCGGTTATGTAGCCCAAAATCCCGATAATCAGATTTTTAACACTACTGTCGAGAAAGAAGTATCATTTGCCCTGACTAATCTCGGTTATCCTCCAGAAATCGTTATCCAACGCACGGAAGCAAGTCTAGAAGCCATGGGATTGCTAGAATATCGATCCTATCATCCCCTCTCCTTACCGAAAGGCGATCGAGCGCGGGTAGTGATTGCGGCAATTTTAGCCATGGAACCGCGTATAGTTATCTTTGATGAACCCACCACCGGCCAAGATTACCAAGGGGCTAAGGCAATTTTAGAGGTGAGTCGTCAATTACACCAGATGGGCAAAACGGTGATTGTGATCACCCATCACCTCTATTTAATGCCAGAATACGCCGAAAGAGTAATTATTATGGGTCAAGGAACTATCCTTTTAGATGCCCCAATCCGACAAGCTTATCATCAAACCGATCTCTTAGCCAAAACCTATCTAACTCCACCCCAAGCAGTTTTATTAGCAGAAAAATTAGGACAACTTTCCGGTTATCCTAATTCTCTTTTAACTCCCCAAGAAATTGCCGATTGTTTTCAGAGGATTTAGCAGTGAGGTCATTTAACTGTTTCTAAAATCAACTTCGATCGCTTAACATTATCAGGTACAGGAATCGGATAATCGCCATTAAAACAGGCAGTACAGAAAGTTGTCGGATCTTCCTTCGTTGCTGTTAACATCCCATCGTGACTGAGATAAGCTAAAGTATCCACCCCGATTTGTGCCTGAATTTCCGCCACCGATTTAGTGGCCGCAATTAATTGCTCTTGGTTATCCGTATCAATACCATAAAAACAAGGATGAGTCACCGGAGGTGAAGATATTCTCATGTGAACTTCTCTTGCACCAGCATCGCGTAAAGCTTTAACTAATTTCCGGCTAGTAGTTCCCCGCACGATCGAATCATCAACAATAATAACTCTTTTTCCCTGTAAAACATCCTTTAAAGGATTCAATTTCATCTTAATTCCCGACTCTCTCATGTGTTGGGTTGGTTGAATAAAAGTCCGTCCCACATAACGATTTTTAATCAATCCTTCCGCGTAGGGAATATCAGAAATGCGCGAAAATCCAATCGCCGCTGGAATACCCGAATCGGGAACTCCCATCACCATATCTGCTTCTACCGGCGACTCTTTAGCTAATTGTTCCCCCAAACGTACCCGATAAGTATATAAAGATTCCTCGTGAACAATGCTATCGGGACGGGCAAAATAAATCATCTCAAAAACGCATAATTTTTTCTCCGGTTTTATGGCCCAATCCACCGAAGATAAGCCATCTTCACTAATCCAAACTAATTCCCCCGGCTGCACATCCCGCAGATAATCGGCCCCAATAATATCTAATCCGCAGGTTTCCGAAGCTAAAACATAACGGGGGGGATTGCCTTCTTCTTGCAAAACCCCAATTACTAACGGTCTGACACCATTGGGATCCCGCGCCGCGATAATTCCCGTCGGTGTGCCGATAACTAGGCTGTAGGCCCCGCTACAATAGCTAAAGGCATCGATCGCAGCTTCTATCCAATCCTTGCCACTATCCACTTCCTGACCGATAGCGACGGCAATCATTTCCGAGTCGGTGGTGGTGACGAAATCACAACCGCGTTTTTCTAATAAATTTCTTAACTCAAAAGTATTGACTAAATTGCCATTATGTGCTAGGGAAAGTTTACCTAAACGGGTTTCGATCACGGCAGGTTGAGCATTAGCGCGACGGCTAGAACCGGTGGTAGAGTAACGAGTATGACCGACGGCGTGGGTACCCGGCAAGGTTTTAAGGACAGTTTCGTTAAAAACTTGGGAAACTAAGCCCATTTCCTTGTAACAATGCACCGTTTCCCCGTCGTAGGTGGCAATACCTGCCGATTCCTGTCCTCGGTGTTGCAGCGCATAGAGTCCGAAATAGGTCAGTTTTGCTACTTCTTCCTCGGGAGCATAGAGTCCAAAAACTCCACAGGCTTCTTCAGGCTTATCGATGCGGTTCAAGGATAGATATGAGTCGAGATGGCTAGACATGAGAGGGTTGGGGCTGCAGAATACTTTGGTAACAAAATCTTAACCGATCTTAATCTTCTTTTAACGATTTATTGATCAGCTAAGTAGTTGTGCAAAATTAATTTCTTGGTGAGGATAGGCAAAAGGCAATAGGCAAGAAGTAGTTAGATATGTGTAATCAATTGTGTCTAGCTACTTATCAGCCTTTATTTATCGATATAATCAGTCATCTTATCTAGCTGACGGCTTGAAGATTACAGTCTTCTTTCGATCGCTTTTGACCAAACTTGCTGTATAGTTTCTAGACTAACATCGATCGCCGGTTGTTTATCCCGGTCAAGAATCAAAAGATTATCGCTTTTTTCGCTAACTTTGCCAGTTATTTGCCAATAGTCTCCTAATTGTGTCTTTAGATATTCTTCCCAATCTTGCTGATTTTCGGGGGAAACGGAGACAATAATGCAACTAGCTAATTCCCCGAATAACACCGCATCAAAACGGCCTTGATTGTGCCAAGAAAGGTCAATTTCTGCCCCTAATTGGCCACTAATAGAGCATTCTGCCAGAGCAATGGCTAAACCTCCCTCCGCGCAATCGTGAGCAGATTTCACCCAACCGGCGCGAATTCCCCGACGACAGGCCGCTTGTACCTTTCTTTCTAACTCAAAATCAATTACCGGTGGTTTTCCCGTCACCAAACCGTGAATAACGGCTAAATATTCGGATGCGCCGATAGTTGGCAGAGAAAAACCCAAAATATAGATTAAATCCCCCGGTTTTTGCCAACCTTGGCCGCAAATTTGCCCTATATCCGGCACTAATCCCACCATCCCAATCACGGGAGTCGGATAAATAGACTGGGGGCTGCCAGCTGCGTCAACGGTTTCGTTGTACAAAGAGACATTACCCCCAGTCACTGGTGTATTCATTTCCCGACAAGCTTCGGCAATACCCTGACAAGCAGTGGCTAATTGCCAATAACCGATTGAATTTTCTGGACTGCCGAAATTGAGATTATCCGTGACAGCAATGGGGTCAGCACCAACACAACTAAGGTTTCTGGCCGCTTCTGCCACGGCCAACTTAGCTCCGTTATAGGGATCAAGATAAACGTATCGCGGATTACAATCTGTAGTCGCCGCTACACCGCGTCGAGAATTTGCAGGATTAGCACCCAGAGGACGCACGCGAATCACGGCCGCATCGGCTCCCCCGGGGAGAATAACGGTGTTATTCTGGACTTGATGATCATATTGACGATAAATCCAGCGTTTTGAGGCAATCGAGGGACTATCCAGCAGTTTTAATAAAATCTCGTTATAGGATTCGGGAATAGGAATAGTAGCATCTTCCCATAATTGAGCTTTTTGGGCGTATTCCGGCGGTTCTGCCCGTAATTGCCGATGATAGATAGGAGTATTATCCGCTAGGGCCGTGGCAGGAATTTCGGCGGCAATTTCCCCTTTAAATAATATACGGACGATCGGTTCGGCAATTACCTCGCCAGCGACCACAGCCTGAAGTCCCCAACGTTGGAAAATCTCGATTAATTCGCCTTCTCGTCCCGATTCCGCCACAAATAACATTCTTTCTTGGGATTCCGATAGCAGATATTCGTAGGGAACCATCCCAGTTTCTCGGACGGGGATTTTATCGAGGTCTAATTCAATTCCCACCCCTCCCTTGGCCGCCATCTCGGAGGTAGAACAGGTGATCCCCGCAGCCCCCATATCCTGGGCCGCCACCACCGCGCCGGTCTTAAATGCCTCTAAACAAGCTTCTATCAGGGATTTTTCCAGAAAAGGGTCGCCCACTTGCACCGCGGGCCGGTCATCCATAGATTTATCGGTTAATTCGGCACTGGCAAAACTTGCCCCTCCCATACCGTCGCGGCCGGTGGTAGAACCAACGTATAAAACTGGGTTTCCTAGGCCTTTTGCCCCAGATTTGACGATTTCCTCGGTTTCCATTAGCCCTAAAGCCATGGCATTAACCAGAGGATTGCCATTGTAGGCATTATCAAAGTATATCTCACCGCCCACCGTGGGAACGCCGACACTATTGCCATAATGACTTATTCCTTCCACCACTCCGGCAAAAATGCGACGATTGCGGGCATCTTCCAAGTTACCAAAACGGAGGGAGTTGAGGATAGCAATGGGACGCGCCCCCATGGTAAAAATATCCCGCAGGATGCCTCCGACTCCGGTAGCGGCACCTTGGAAGGGTTCCACCGCAGAAGGATGATTATGGGACTCGATTTTAAAGGCTAATCGCAATCCATCGCCTAAATCCACTACTCCAGCATTTTCTCCCGGTCCGACGAGAATTTTTTCGCCAGTGGTGGGGAATTGTTTGAGCAGCGGCCGGGAGTTTTTATAACAGCAGTGTTCTGACCACATCACGCCAAACATTCCTAATTCGGCTTTGTTGGGGTGTCTTCCCAGTCTTTTGACTATTTCTTCGTATTCTTCGGGTTTGATGCCTTCTGAGGCAATTTCTGCGGCAGTGAAGGGGGTAGTCATGGGACAATGCGATCGAGGGACAAGATTTATTGTATAAGAACATCTTGCCGTAGGGTAGGCATTTTCCACCCATTCACCTTGAAACCCTCAGCCAATATCAGTTATCAGTTATCAGTTATCAGTTATCAGTTATCAGTTATCAGTTATCAGTAATTAGAACAGGAGTTTCAACAGGAATTAAATCAGTACGAGGAGGAAAAAAGAATGCCTTATATTACCAGTGTTGAAAGAATGGGAATGGAAAAATCGCACCTATTTTCATCGGGGAAATAGTTGGGGTGTTAACGAATCAACGGCGTATAGAATTGTTAGGAAAGTAGAGAATATTCTCATCAAATCAGGTCTGTTTAATCTACCCGGAAAA
>SFAU01000193.1 GCA_007096045.1 Microcystis novacekii Mn_MB_F_20050700_S1
ATTTAATTGATTAGTTAGCTCTAGATCAAAAATAATTGACAAAAATCGCCAAATATCTTTCTCTATAAGGGTTTCATCTCTTATAATCCTGTCCTTTGCATAAGACAAACCGAAGAACCCAAAATTTTGTTCTCATTATTGACAAGGTGAACTATGCCTACCCTATTTTGTTGAAACTTTTAGCACTCTAGTTCACAATAAAGGTAAAGATCGTAAGAGCTACCTTATAATGGCGGAATTGCTTTCAAGAATTACAGTTAATCCTCGGCAGTGCGGTGGTCGTGCCTGTATTCGAGGAATGAGAATCCGGGTATCAGATGTGTTAGATCTATTCGCGGCAGGTTTAAGCGCGGGAGAAATTCTAGATGAAATGCCTGATCTTGAGGCAGATGATTTGAAAGCAGCGCTTTTATATGCCTCGCGGAAGCTTAATCACCCGGTTTTAGTGGCATGACAATTTGGGTTGACGCACATTTGTCTCCTGCAATTGCAACCTGGATTAGCACTACACTTGAGATTGAAGCTGTGGCTTTGCGTGATCTTGGACTGAGAGATGCTGAAGATACTGAAATCTTTCAGGTTGCAAAAGCTCGAAGAGCTATCCTAATGACCAAAGATAGCGATTTTGTAGATTTAGTTGAGCGACTTGGTTCGCCCCCACAAATTATTTGGCTGACTTGTGGCAACACCTCTAATGCCCGGTTGCGTGAAATCTTGAGTGAGACTTTGCCCAGGGCTTTAGAACTTCTGGCTGCTGATGAGACATTGGTAGAAATTAGCGGAGACTAGCTGTACAGGCTAATGAATCCAAGAGCTACCCAATACAAGAGGTCAAATGGCTATTTTCCAATATCAGATTCTTGTGGGGAAGAATTAACCTAATGCTGTGGTCTGGTATGTCGCTTAAGTACAATATGAAACGATAAAATCAACACAATATCAGAGTGAGAGCTTCTAAAAATCTAGCAAATTATCGTAGTTATCTCGGCCGTCGGCTTTTTTTGGTCACTTGCCAAAAGTCCCAACTTCTCCTGCAAACTAACGTCGTCTCAACAAGTTTTTCATCTCTACCCAGATAGAAAGTTGACCACCTAGACTAGAGGGATGAGTGAAAATTCCTTGACGGGGACTGAATAAAAAGGCCAACATAAATAGGGTAAAAGCGACAAGCACGATCGCCGGTCCAGAGGGTAAATTCCAGTAATAACTTAAATACATCCCACTGATACTAGAAATAATACCCACACCCACACCTAAACCCATGACTTGATGGAGACGGGTAACTAAAAGATAAGCAGTGGCTGCCGGGGTAATCAAAAGGGACAAAACGAGGATTACTCCTACCGCTTGCAGACTAGCAACGATTGTCAGACCAATCAGGAGCATTAAGCCTAAATCTAATAAATTTACTGGTAAACCTGCCGCTTGCGCCCCGATTTTGTCGAAAGTGTAGAATAATAGTTCTTTATACAGGAGCAAAACGGTTAACAAAACGATAATGGCAATAATTAGGGTATCGCGAATGTCGGCAGCAGTAACACCGAGAATATTGCCGAAAAGAAAGTGATTAAGGTCAATTTTGTTGTTTTTTTGGATGAGAGTGATCAGGGTGATACCAAGGGCAAAAAAAGCCGAGAAAACGATGCCCATGGCCGCATCTTCTTTAATTGGGGAACGATTACGGATTAAGTTAATCAGTAGGGTACTGACCATTGAGGCTAGTAAAGCACCCAGTAGCAGATTAAAATTACCAATAAAAGCGATCGCTAGTCCGGGTAAGACCGAGTGACTGATGGCATCCCCCAAGAGAGCCAAACGTTGTACCATCAGGTAGGTTCCCACCACCGCACAAATGATGCCGACGATGATAGCTTCTATTAGGGATCTCTGCATGAAACTATACTGTAAGGGTTCGATTAATCCTGTTAATAGATTGTTGCCCATGAATCTGCCTTGGGGTTAAATTTTTCTGATTCTCGATCGAGGTTTTGCTCCTAGGGTCTATCTTCTGATCGGGGGAGAAGATGAGTTAGGATAATTAGGATTAATTGTAAGTTTTTTCGCTCCTAACTGCCGCCATGGATACCCCCGTTCTTTCCTCAACTTTTTTTCTGACTCTCCTGCTCATGGTGGGATTATTCTTTTTTATTCGCGGTTCCGTCAAGGAGCGTATCGAGCAGCGTGTCTATCTTACCAGTACCAGTGACGACCAACTATTAGAACAACTACGAGATTATTTTGACCGACGTTCCTATCAAGTCAAGGCGATCGAACCCGCACAGAATATTGTCAGATTACAGGGTTTTGTGCCGCCTAGCCTCTTTCTAGCGATATTTTTGACAATTTTAGCGTCCTTGGGTTTATTTTGCTTATCGCTGGTGTTATCGCTGTTATTTCCTGATAGTAATCCCTATATTTTTGCTCTTGTGGGTTTATCTCCCCTCGCGGGTGTTTTCTATTGGCAAAAAGTCGGCCGTTTAGAAGAGGTGGCTTTTAAAGTGGAAAGCAAATCTCAGCAAACGGAATTAACTGTAAAAGCCCATCGAGACGAGTTAAGACAACTACAAGATAGTTTAACCTTTCTGGAAAGACAATAAGCTTTTTATGTCCTATGAACGTCTAATTTATTTGGCTGATACCGATGCGGCCGGTGTGGTTTACTTTGCCCATCTTCTCTCGATCTGTCATGAAGCCTACGAGTTTTCCTTAGCACAATTTGGCATCAATGTCAAGGATTTTTTAAAAAATTCTCCGGTTACTCTACCGATTACTCAAGCGGAAATCCAGTTTTTTCGGCCTCTTGTTTGTGGCGATCGCATACAGATTGATTTCACTGCCCGATCCTTGAGCGAAAACGAGTTTGAATTGCAGTATAAAATTTATTTGGCTGAAATCATGGTCGGAAAAGCGAGAACCCGCCATGTCTGCATCGCTCCCACCAATAGACAAAGAATCCCTTTCCCGGAATCTTTTAAAAATTGGTTAAGATATTTATCAACCCTAGAGGAGACTGGTATTTAAGGGATGATTTGGGCAGATTTAACGATGATTTTAACTAGGGATTGGTGGCACAATGCTTGGCAATTATTTAACCTTAGCACCGGGAGGATTATCTGGAATTCTTTTCTGGCTTTTATCCCCTTTATCCTCAGCTTTTGGCTATTTCGGATCGCCATTGATCGTTCCCTACTCTGGTGGTTAATTCTCTTAGTTTTCCTGCTTTTTTTACCCAATGCCCCCTATATTCTCACGGATAGCATTCATTTAATCTTTTATGTTCAGCAGGATTACGCCAAAAGTTTAATTTTTTTAGTTTTAATTCCCCAGTATAGTATCTTTATTTTTATTGGCTTTCAGCTATACGTTCTCTCCTTACTTAATTTAAAAGGTTATTGTCAGCAAAGTCAGCTAAATTCAGCAGTTTTACCCCTAGAAATAATTCTCCATTTTTTAAGTGCGATCGGTATCTATTTAGGACGGTTTCTCCGACTGAATAGTTGGTATCTAGTCACTCAACCGCAGCAACTATTCTGGAGTTTGCAGAATTTACTAACTAAAAAACCTTTGATATTCATCTCTGTCTGTTTTTTAATTATTTGGCTAGTATACGAGATCAATAAAAGGCTTTACAATCGATTTTTCGGCTACAATTAACGCCTATGGGGGATTTAGACCCTCTCCTAGTCCCTTTCGGATTAATTAGGGTTTGCCGAAAAAGTTTGTTGGTGGGGTTAGGAGTCAGCTTGCTGAAAAAGTCAATTGGCTGGTGATGGGGTGAGTTTCGTCGGTTGGGACCTCGGAACGAAACCCAACCACTCCACCGATTATGCCTGAAATTTGCTTAATTTTACCTAATTTTAGAGATTTGCTCGCCAATTAGCATTTTTGGCGATATGTTGTACTGGAGTTTAGACTAAAAAATCAGACTGTAAAGTCTAGTCTGATAATTAGAACGCATAAAAAAAAGACTTAGCTTGTCACTGGAGTTTAGACTAACTCAACCTGCAACCAAACTGCACAGTTTGGTCTAATGATAAGAAGAATACAGGGAGTCAAAAAAAGGAGATAATGGGATAAAATTGTCAAATAATCAAAAAACTTGAATCAATCTACTCAGAAACTCCAGGATTTTAGAAATGAAGTCTATCAACTACTAGGGCCAGCTAAAGATAGCACTTTCGAGTTGATGGATGCCATTCTTGTCACGAAAAATGTCTATTCTTTGGTTGAATTATCGCTTTCACCAGTATTTCGACGAAAGTGGTCAAGCCTGTATGAAGCTCTCGATGATTGTCGGCCTAAAACCAACAAATTGATGAAACTCTATATTAGCGAAATCCCCAGCTCCGAACCATCACAACGGAGGCAGGAGATCATACACCTTGGCCCAGAACTGAAGCTCCAACGTTAAAAGACAGAACTTATGAACACGGGGCCAAAGTTATTTCAGGAAAACCAATTACGTTAGGTCATGGTTACAGTACGTTAGCCTGGATACCAAAAGAAAAAGGCAGTTGGGCATTGCCCTTACGACATGAGAGAATTACTTCTCATGAAACGCCAATAACTAGAGCCGTTTTACAACTTAAACAAGTATGCCGACATCTCGAAGAAAGACCCATAACTTTGTGGGACAGTGAGTATGGGTGCGCTAATTTCGTAAAACTAACATCCGAGATAAATGCGGATAAGTTAATGCGTTTACGTCCTAACCGTTGTGTTTTTGCTAAGGCTCCTGCCTATCAAGGAAAAGGAAGACCGAAGAAACATGGACATAAAATGAAATTGTCTGCTCCCATAACTTGGGCAATTCCTATTGAATCAATTGAAATCAATGATTCAACTTGGGGAGTCGTTAAAATTCAAAAATGGAGCCAATTTAATTTCTATGAATCGGCGGAACATCCGATGGAAATCATTTTGATTCAACGCCAAGGGAAAGGACTTTCCCAAAAAGAAGCCAAACCAATGTGGTTAGCGTGGATTGGAACCGAACAACCTTCTTTAATGTCCTTATGGTCGCTTTATTTAAAACGCTTTGCTATTGAACATTGGAATCGATTTGTTAAACAAAGATTACATTGGACAAAAGCGAAATTGGGAAATACAGAAAGCGGGCAGAGATGGAGTAATTTGATGCCAATTTTAACTTGGCAATTATGGTTAGCTCGTGAAATGATAGAGGACAACCCGCTGCCGTGGCAGAAGCCTCAACCCCTGGAGAAGTTAACCCCCGGACGAGTGGCACAAGGCTTTGCGGGACTTTTAGCCGTGATAGGCACACCCGCCAAACCACCAAAACCCCGCGGAAAGTCCCCAGGTTGGGAAAAGGGTAAGAAAAGGAAGAAAAAACCTCGTTATCCAGTGGTCAAAAAGACAGTAACTCGACAGAAAAAAGACAAAAAAGAGGCAGCTTAAAGCCCCTAATGAATAAATTAGCATTATTTTTAGCTTTTCTGACAAGCTAAGTCTTTTTTTTATGCGTTCTAATTATCAGACTAGACTTGACAGTCTGATTTTTTAGTCTAAACTCCAGTTAGAAAGATTCATGACTAAAAAAGTAATAGCAATCGCTGAAAAGGAAGTATGAGGAAGTTTAGCCATCACTTTACCTAAGCTAAATCTTCTTTTCCCTTGTCCAAATTTGCCCTCTATACAATTCCGAATCCTCTCATCATCGGTAGCTTGTTTCTTTTGTTCTTTACTAACATTTTTGGCTGGTCTTCCTAATGGGGGACCACTGATTCTGATTCCCCTTTCTTTACACCAAGCTCGGTTTTCTCTGGTTCGATAAATTTTGTCCACATGAACTGATTCTGGATAGTATCCTGTCTAGTCATAATAAGCTTCTATTTGTGCTTTTAAATCTCCCGATTCATTAAAGTTATCCCAACTAATCCGGTCTAAAAATATGTAACCATCTATACAGCTTGCTGAGAATTTTGCCCCAAATTCCACGGGTTTTCCAGCTTTTCCTCTGACTATCGGACGGATATGGGGTTGAGTTAAGCTGACAATTCTGTCTTCAATACTCTGCTTGTTATTTTGGTACATCCAGAGTTGTTGGCGATAAACTTCTGTGACGACTAACAACAGTTTATAGTCTCTTTTTTTCAAGCTTTGTAGAGAGGCTCCTTCTGCTAAAAGTTGTTCAATATGGTCGAGATTTCTTTTCAGATATTGCCGTTGTTTTTTCAGGGTTTTTCGTCTTTGTTTGACGGTAGGTTTTCTTTTTTTCGCTACTTCTAAATAACTCTTTCTGGCTAGGAGACGATAGGTTCTCGGTTTTTGAACAAGTTTTCCTTTTAAAGTTTCATAGAGAATATCAATAATTTTTTCGGTTTGTTTTCTTCCTTGATTTAACAGGTTTAAATC
>SFAU01000194.1 GCA_007096045.1 Microcystis novacekii Mn_MB_F_20050700_S1
CAAAAGCGTTTAAACTCTTCTGGATTCAAATTTTTTACTTTTTCGTAAGTCATGGTTTTTCTGAGTGTTTTACTTTATTGTACATAATCAGTTCCTATTTTTGCAGGAGGTCTAATCAATTAGCTTCTAGTTATCAGTAAACAGTTATCAGTAAACAGTTATCAGTAAACAGTTATCAGTAAACAGTTATCAGTAAACCCTACTTATGTCCCGACGTTTTGTATTATCAGATACCGTACCGAACTAGGTAAGGAGACTGAAGGTCAATACATTTTGTAACCGACATTCCCCACATCTTCATATACTTTTATATATTTTTACATTCCCCACGATGTTTTGACGAAAAAACCTTCATTGTAGAAACTACTATTGAGAACATTTTCAATAATTGATTTTTTTTGACAAAAAAATTTATAATTCTTCACCTTGATAAAAATCCATCATTGTAGCTATAATCCTTACTGGCAATGGGTTGTCAGCAATATGTTAGTAAAAATTATCGGTTCATCCGAACTTGCTATGCTACAAATCCTTCAAGTCTTTACTAAATCAGATTTTGCCAGATTTGGTATAAAAAGCAATCTGCCAAAAACTAGAAGCTTTGTCAAATATGAGCTTCAGCCTATAAAAACTAACAGTTTTACATGGTAGGTTCGGAAGAGCCAAATTATCAATTGAATGTTAAGAAGTGTGGAAAGTGGGTTGTAATTATTTTGTACAAAGATGAGAGGATTTTTCGTACCTGCTCTGATACTATGGTTTTTATTCACCTTTAATGAGAGGAAATAACCTAGTGAAGCTCAATGCCCTTAATTCTTTAGCTTTCGCCACAGGGACAGTAACTCTACTGTTAAGTAGCGTGTCTTCTGTTAGTGCTTATACCATTTATACAAATCGGACTGCATGGAAAGCCGCGATTACCGCTAACCCCTCGTACAAGATTACCACCGATACCTTTAGCAATCCCATTCCTTCGGCGCAGTCAATTACCCTAGATTCAGGGATTGTTTCCAGTAATTCCGCTCCTCCCACACTGCCTAATCCTCCGTTTAATAACAACAGTGTCAGCATTGTCAATCCTGGTGTTTACGATAATGCTTCTGGTACACTTCCAGGTGCTTCTGATACCATAACCTGGCAGTTTCCTGCTACCGTGTTGGCTTTTGGTGCTGACTTTTCCCGCATTGATGAGTTAACTCTTACTGGCAATTTCGATGGCACAGGAAACCAAACTATTTCTATCAATCCGACAATTGGTGGAGAGAATGGGTTTCTCGGTATTATCGGGACAGCAGAATTTAGTTCTGTTATTTTTGCCAATAATACAACAGGTGTCGATAGTTTTAGTGTTGACAATGCTTCCTTTGCCACCAAAGTTCCTGAACCCAATGCGGTTGTTGCTTTCGCCATACTTGGGGGTAGTCTGTTGTTAATTAAGAAAGCCAAGGGCAGCTGACCGGCTGACAATCAGTTATCAGTGATCAGTAATCAGTAATCAGTGAAAAGATGGCAAGAAACGGCGTTGTCAGATCAGAAGAGGAAAGATGCAATGCTCCGGTGCTGATTCGGAGCATCTTTCAATTTGACAACGCCGATTGTAGGGCTAATTCCACTGCTAAATCGAGCGACTCTTGTTCCCCACTTAAGCCCACCATAAGGCACTATTCGTTCATTAAACACTAATTGTAAAGATGCAATGCAATCCTTGCTATCAAAGTAATTTCAGTTCCGGTGCTGATGCGGAGCATCTTTCAATTTGACAACGCCCAAGAAACTGCTATTTAATACTGCACACTTACCACATACTGCTCACTTAAAACTCAAATCTGATAACTGATAACTTACCCACTGATAACTGATAACTGATCACTGATAACTGTTATAAAGCGCCGGCTGCCGTGCGATCGAGTATTCCCGCTCCTAGATGAGAGGTAATATTAATTGCTTGCAGGACGGGTTGAGAGTCAACTCCTTTGGGATAATCGATCACACTAACCGCGCCATTTCCCTGTTTAATATTCCAGAAATTGGCAGGTTTTAAACCCAATAAATAACAAAGAATCACCTTATTAATAGCATCGTGAGCTACCACCATAATTGTCTTAGGACTGTCGCTATTACTATAGGTTTTAACGATTTGCCGCCAACAAGCGATCGCTCGATCCCAAACTTCCTGTAAATTCTCCCCTTCCGGCATTTGCACGGTTTCTGGGGCATTTTTCCAGTCTTCTAACATCCCGGGGAAACTCGCTTCAATTTCCTCCTCTAATTTACCTTCCCAAAGTCCGTGACAGATTTCCGTCAGATCCCCTTGGGTGTCTAAGGTGACGTTGGGGTGATATTGCAGGATAATTTGGGCAGTTTCCTTGGGACGGGACAAAGGACTGGTGACAGCGTGATTGATCGCCGTTTCTCGCAGAAATTCGGCGGCTTTCTCAGCTTGAGCTTTGCCGTTATCATTGAGAGGAATATCGCGCACCCCTTGAAAACGTTTATCCCGATTCCATTGGGTTTCTCCGTGACGCACAAGCACCAGTCTGGAACCTTGGAAAGGAGGACGCGGTGGGGGTAAAGCTATCCCTAAGTGTGCCGTTTGATTGAGGGATTCCACCTGCACAGGATCACCAAAATTACCCGTAAAATTGAGAACATTAACGCAACAGTTAGATTGTTGCAGGGAATGGTATAAGGAAACCGGAATACCGATGGCACTGAGGATTAAACAGCGATTAATGCCGTTATGGGCAACAATGAGGATAGTTTGGCCCTGGTGTTGAGGAATAATTTCTCGCCAAAAATCCTGCGCTTGTTGATAGAGAGAGAGAACGGGATAATGTTCTTGACCATCGGGCAGTATCATCTTAAATTCGTGAGGTTTTTGATGCCAATCCCGATATTCTTGGGGGTATTGAGCTTTTACCTCCTCTTTGACCATATTTTCCCAGATAGGCAGATCGATTTCTAGTAACTGCGAAGTGGGTTGAATGACGGGAGAGTGATTTAAACGAGACTGAATCACCTCAGCAGTAGATTTGGCTCTTTGGAGAGGACTACAGTAAAAAGCGGCGATATCGATTTGACTGAGGGCATTTCCTACTTTTTCCGCATCCAGATGCCCTTTTTCCGTCAAAACCGAGCCATCACTGCGACCTTGTATTTTCTGCTCTGCGTTATAACTGCTTTGTCCATGACGAACAATAATCACACGAGTAGCCAAGCGGTTCAGTCTCCTTAACTAAAAGTCTCAATATCAGATTACAGGCGATCGGGATCGGAGTACAAATCAGTGATCAGTAATCAGTAATCAGTAATCAGTATAGAGCTTTTGTACTAAAATTTCTATACTCAGTTTCAATGGAGTACAGCAGATCAAAACTTGCTGATATAACAATCTCTTTGGGATCAAGGGTTTGGCGGTTTTGTCAAGAAATCATGACAAGGTACTTGGTCAAAATCGGAATCTTACTGTTTAATAGGTATTTATAACAAGCGATTCCCTTGATCCCCATCGAGTGGATCTCTCGTTCACACAGCAATCGATGAGTAGTTAGAAGGATTACCCAGATCACTGCTTTTGCAAATGCCCAAAAACATTTGCCGTCGTAACTAATCGGAGAGCGTCAACTCATGGTTCCAGAATACCCCCCCTTAGATGAGATGACCTTGCGGCAACTACGACGAGTTGCCAGTCAATACAGCATCTCTCGTTACAGTCGGATGCGGAAAACGCAGTTAATCGAGTCAATTACCCAAGCTATGCAAGTAAGCGGCAATTTTAAATCTATTATTAAAGAGGAAAAACCAATGGAAGCAGCAAAATTTGAATTAGGCCAAGCTAACCCGATCGAAGATATCCTAGGTTCAGTGGATGATGGTTTAGGAGATCTGCCCGGTGGCTACGGTGAAAATCGCATCACCCTCCTACCTCGCGATCCTCAGTGGGCCTATGCTTATTGGGATATCCCCAACGAATCAAAAGAAGATCTCCGTCGTCAAGGGGGACAACAGTTAGCCCTGCGTCTTTATGATGTCACCGATATCGATCTCAATAGCCAAGGCGCCCACAGTGTCCAAGAATATCTCTGTGATGAATTGGCCCGGGAATGGTATTTACCGATTCCGGTCAGCGATCGAGATTATGTTATCGATATCGGTTATCGTTGTGCTGATGGTCGTTGGTTAGTTTTGGCCCGTTCTCCTTTAGTGCGGATTCCTCCCGTCTATCCTTCCGACTGGATTGAAGATATTTTTGTCACCGTTAACTGGGAAGAAGAACTGGTGGGTAAAACTGTTTACGAACTCGTTCCCCCCAGCAAACGCTACGGCAGCAGCGCCGGAACCACGGCAACTAGCCCCATCTACGACCAAATTTTCGAGAGTGTCGGCGATATGGAGGCCCTACGGGTGGCCGGTTCCTTGTTTGGTTCCATGCAGCACGTCGCTGGTTCCGTACCGATGTCGGAAGTGATCAGTTCTTATGTATTCCCCTCTGGGGTTGGTATGTGGGCAGTTCCCACGGTATCGGGACTAACTGCTTCCGGTATCGGCATGACTGCTTCTGGTATCGGTATGGGTGCTTCGGAAACCCTACAACGTCCGCGCAAATTCTGGTTAGTTGCCGATGCCGAATTAATCGTCTATGGTGCCACCGAACCCGATGCCACCGTAACTATCGGTGGTCGTCCGATTAAACTCAATCCCGATGGCACTTTCCGCTATCAGATGTCCTTCCAAGACGGTTTAATCGATTATCCGATTATGGCCGTGGCCGCCGATGGGGAACAAAATCGTTCTATCCACATGAAATTTACCCGGGAAACCCCCTCTCGCAATACCAACACTAAAGACGAGGCGGTTCTAGAATGGTTGTTCTAGATTGGGTTTTCTAACGTTACCAAAGCCAACCTAATTACTTCCCCCTAACTGAGATTTAGTTAGGGGATTTTTTTTTGAGAAGATAACGGCAAGTTTTCGGGGGTTGCTCACCGCTATCAACTTCTATTCCCAAATCTGACAGGCGTTGGGTTTCATACTTCAACCCAACCTACGTTCATCTTATATTTAATTCCACTCACCTACTTATTCCCAAATCTGACAGCTTAAATCGCCCGATTTTTGGGAAAGACGCAGATTTTCGCCGTAATCGACGGGAACATCGATCACCGCAGGGACATCTTGCCGGAAAGCATCCTCTAGGATCGGGATCAAATCCTGGGCAGATTCCACCCGATAGCCTTTTAATCCCATACTTTCGGCAAATTTAACAAAATCGGGATTACCAAACTTAATAAAAGAAGAGGTCCCAAAATGATTAAACTGCTTCCATTCGATTAAACCGTAACCGCCATCATTAAAGATGAGAGTGACGAAGGGAGTTCCCACCCGCAAAGCTGTCTCCAATTCCTGACAATTCATCATAAAACCGCCGTCCCCCGTCACCGCCACAACGCGCTTATCGGGATGAACTAACTTAGCGGCGATCGCACCAGGGATAGCAATACCCATAGCGGCGAAACCGTTAGAAATAATGCAAGTATTAGGACAATCGGAGTGATAATGGCGGGCCATCCACATTTTATGAGCGCCCACGTCAGAAATGGCGATATCTTCTGGTCCCATCACCTGACGCAGATCGTAGATCAATTTTTGTGGCTTGATCGGAAAACCCGTATCATTGGCATAGGTTTCGTAATCGGCCCGAATTTCCGTCTTTAATCCCGCAGTGACGGGAGTTGGTTTATTCTGGCGATCAGCCCGTTTGAGGATATCGATGAGAGAATCGGTGATATCACCCACCACTTCCACCACCGGCGCATAACTGCTGTCAATTTCCGCCGGAGTCATGCCGATGTGAATAATCGGTAATTTCCCGTCTGGATTCCATTTTTTCGGGGAATACTCGATTAAATCGTAACCAACAGCGATAATTAAATCACTGCGCTCAAAAGCACAACTAATCAAATCCCGTTGCTGTAATCCTACCGCCCAAAGAGCCAGAGGATGGGTATAGGGAATCACCCCCTTACCCATAAAAGTGTTAGCCACAGGGATATTCAAGGCCGTGGCAAATTCCGTTAAAGCCTCACTAGCATTAGCGCGAATTGCCCCATTTCCCGCCAAAATCAAGGGATTTTTCGCTTTAGAAATCACCGCCGCCGCCATGTTCAAAGTCCGATAGGAAGCGTAAACTTTTTCCTGACTATCGAGGGGCAAAGGACTACCATCGGCAGCCATAGCGGCGATATTTTCGGGAAGATCGATATGAACTGCCCCCGGTTTCTCACTTTGGGCGGTTTTAAAGGCTCTCCGTACCACTTCTGGGGTGATACCCGGCCGCACGATTTGTTTATTCCATTTCGTCACCGGGGCGAACATGGCCACCAGATCTAGGTATTGATGGGATTCAATGTGCATCCGATCGGTTCCCACCTGGCCGGTGATAGCCACCAAGGGCGCCCCATCCAAGTCAGCATCGGCTACCCCTGTCATTAGGTTAGTCGCCCCCGGTCCTAAGGTGGAGAGACAAACCCCCGCTTTTCCCGTCAAGCGTCCATAGACATCGGCCATAAAAGCGGCCCCCTGTTCGTGACGGGTGGTGATAAATTTGATCGAGGAGTTTTTTAGGGCTTCCAAAACATCGAGGTTTTCTTCCCCGGGTAGCCCAAAAATATACTCGACCCCTTCATTCTCTAGACATTTAACTAGAAGTTCGGCTGTGTTTAATTCCCCCATATTTCCCTCCTGTAGAGCTTACTTCATCAGTAAAGTCTCTAGAGATAGTTCATCCCGGCGGATTGAGGTTGTTGCGCTCAACTCGTCGGGATGATATCAGTAGACTATATGTACCAATGTAGCTGACTAAAATTTTGTTTAAGTCTATCCATATATCATTGTGACTTAGATCTTGACCCTTGGCAGATTATTTAGGGTTTGCTGAAAAAGTTTGTTGGTGGGGTTAGGAGCCGGTCGTCAGTAGCCGGTCGTCAGGAGTTTCAGGCTTTGTTGTCCTCTTTTTTTTGTACCAGTTTGTGTACTCAAAGAAGGATAATGCCAGGTTTTTGAAGGTCTTAATCCTATTTTCGCCGCACTAACATCGGATTTTAGCAGGTCAAAAGCCTTGGTTTAAAAGGGTTTTACCATTATTCAGCCAACCCTATTTATTAGCACAATTGGGGAGAATTTTTTTTAGGCCGTTAATTCTTCGGCGGCGTGAGCTAGTTGGGCGGCGACTTTGGCCAAATAGGGACGACTTAACCACCAGATAAAGGGGGACAGCCAACCCCGCAGGGTGACAGAATAGGAAATATAACTACCACAGAGGGTTGATTCCACTTGGTAGGTCATTTTCTGTTCCATGCCGGGGATAGCGAGAACTCTGAGGCTGAGAAGTTCCCCGGGACGGACATTTTCCACGAAAACCCGGATAGGAATGGGAGTCAGACGGGTGACAGCTTGATAGATTAACCCCGGTTTAGCGATTAAACCCAAGGGAACATCAGCCTTGGCAATCAAAGGATGCCAAGAGACATCGGCCACATTAATTAATTTTTGCCAGAGGACATCGACGGGGGCGCTACTGACCACCCGATAGGTTTTGTAGAGTGAAAACTTACAGAATAGTCTGCCTTTGGCCGCTACAATCCTTAAGGAAAAATTGAGAATCACCGATTGATTGCCCCCCGCAAAAATAATCCAGGTAATCTTCTATTCTAGAAAATAAATGGCTTTCCAGGACTGTGCGCTTTTGATAATTTTAACTTAGTGTCAGTGGAAGTCCCTCGCTTGAGTGCGATCGGTCCTGTTGCAAGAAAAAGTATGGGCTTCGGCCGTGAGACTTCGGTGTGAGCTTTGGTCGAATGTCGAAGTCTCACCGCCCAACGGCTCTGGTCGTCAGGAGACAGGAGACTCCCAGACAGGAGATTGCTTTTATTTATTCTCCCCACTCCCCACTTCATAATTGATAATTTCCTAACTCCTAATTCCCTTTACTCTTCTTTGTGGCGAGAAAAAGCCAGATCAGCAGTCTCGATCACCTTTAATAGCTGTTCGATGCGGTTTTCCGTCGGGGGGGCTAAACAGGGAAAAACGGCTAAACCGGGGATTTGATTGGCCACCTCGGTGACAGCCACATCAAGGGTAACTAGGGGTAAATTAGCTAGGGTTTCCGACTCGCTCAAGGTTTGCAGATAAGAGTATAAATCTTCTGCGATCAAACTATCGATTAAGATAGCGTCCACCTCCCAGACAGTAGCTAAAAGTTCCGCCTGTTCGCAACTATCGGCCTCGATAAAACGATAATTCTCCCGAACTAATTGATTATTCCAAATCCAGCTAAAGGAAGATAAATCGGAGAAATTGGGGGCATAATGGCCGTGTAAACGCAGCAGAGTCGGAGCAGTGCGCCGTTTGCGGCTAGGAACAGGGGAAACAGTCAGATTCAGGCAAGCTTGCAGGGCTGCCGAGGTGATCGGCGGAACCAGAAAACTATCGGCTCCTTGCTGTTGACTGCGGTTGCGCTCAGAATCGGCGGCGGTGACAATAACTTTCAGATCTTTGGTTTGGGGATGGGATTTGAGCAGCGTTAACACATCCCAACCGGACAAGAGGGGCAGATTGGGATTGAGAAAAACACAACGGGGTGTTAACTGCCGGGCTTTTTCGATCGCTTCGGTGCCGCTACGAGCGATAATGGCTTTTAATCCCAATTCACTCAATCGATCGACAAACTGTTCGATCACTTGGGGATTAGTTTCTACCACTAAGACCAAACGCTGGGGAGTGGCGTACTCTTGGTCTGCACTTTGGGGATGAACCGGTAGCAGTAAAGTAAATTGACTGCCTTCCCGGGCCCTGGAGACAAAGGATAGATCGCCACCGTGACAACGCGCTAATTTTTGGCTGAGGACTAAACCTAAACCTGCACCCTCAAATTGACGGGTGAAAGGACTTTCTAGCTGTTGGAATTTCTGAAAAATCAGATGCTGGGATTCTTCTGGAATACCGATTCCCGTATCCCAGACGGTAAAAGCCAGCCAATTTTCCCAACGATTGACTTTAATGCCCAAATTACCGCCATCAATGGTGAATTTCACCGCATTATCTAACAAATGCACTAACATCTGTTGTAAACGGGTTTCATCGGCCAGGGCATAATCTAACCCGGATTCGATGTCAAGACGATAGCTGCCAGGGAGATCGAGACGTTGGGGATACTTATCGACGATGATATCGTACACCCGTTGACAGAGGCGATCGATTTTGACTCTAGATAAAGTTAATTTTAGTTGTCCTGTCTCTAGGCGGGTTAAATCGAGGAGATCATTGACCAGAGCCATCAACTGGCGACCGCTGCGATAGATTAAATCGGCATATTTGGACTGTCGGGGGTTAAGTTCACCGATTTTTTGTTCCAGGAGCAGATTGGAGAGACCGATAACGGCAGTGAGGGGCGATTTAAACTCATGGCTGACACAGGCGAGAAATTCATCCTTAAGACGATTTAAATGGACTAAATCGGCATTTTTAACCGCTAATTCCTGACAATATTGCTGTTGTTCCGTGATATCGGTGGCTAACAGTAACCACAGTCCCGAAGCTTTCTCGATCAAAGGATAATTATCCGCCAAATTTAACGGCACGGACAAGAGGCGCCAAGTCTTGGCTAAACCCAATGTTACTGTTTCTAGACGCTGGGGAAACAGGGGGGGAGTGGGGGATGGGAGGGTTAAGGGTTCAGTGGGGAAAGCTGCCCCGATTTGTTGACACCAAGCCTGATTTTGGTATAAAATCCCTGCTTCTGGACTGTAGAGCAGCAGCGGCAGCGGTAATTGTTCTAGAAATTCCAGAGGACGATCGCTGCGGGGGGGGGAGATGCGATCGCTGATGCGGAACTGCGGGGGGGGATCATCGAGAATCGAGCGCCCGAGACAAAATTGGAGAAGTTTGCCGGTGTCTAAGCGTCCTAACAGTTTGCCCTGAGCATCGACTAAAATAGGGTCTTTTGCGATCGCTTCTCCCCTCAGGGTGGCCAGAAACTCACTCACGGCCATGCGCGAGTTAAGAGGGATAATCGGACGCAGCCAACCGCTCAGATCCAGGCAGCTGGGGGAGGGGTTTCTGATTTCGGGGTGCTGTTGTTGATAGAGGAGGTAAGCAATCAGGGTTTGACTCTCAATCAGTCCTAGGGGACAATACCGCTCATCCACCACTACGATCGCTTGTGGATTGCCCGTGTTAATTAAATCGCAAAGACTTGTCCTGTCAACAATTAATTCACAGGCAGTGACGGATTGATTAAAGTGATGGAGACTGAGGGTAACGCTAGGCATGGGGATAATTGGGGAGGGCGGTGGCGGTAACTTTAGGGCATAATTAACAAACTGATGGCCAAACTAAGTAGGGAGGCACAATTATTTGTAGGATGGGTTAGCGCACTTCGTAACCCAAGCAGGCGTTGGGTTTCATCCTTCAACCCAACCTACGTTCATCTTATGTTTAATTCCACCCACCTACTTATTAGTAGTCCTAAAACTTGAATCTACCTTGATTTTGACGCTGGCTCATCTAGACGACCTCCCCATTGATTACAATTAACTACGATACCCACTCCAAGAAGCAAAGTTAACTTTAACTTCCCTTAGCTAATGGCGAGGGGGTTGTCTTCTCAACAGAGAAAGCCTAACCTAATTGTTTGTTATTTTCTATCTACCTTGCGGGTGAGAAAACGTTGCCTCCGAGACTGACTATTTATGCTTTTGTCCCAACGGACTCACCCTTGACGGGAGTGAGTTCACCTCTGGGGCTGGTTAATTCTTTGACGGCTTTATTGGCTAATGAACGCTATAATCTAACCCTAGGGTCGTCTTCTAGCGAATTACTGGCTAATATCGAGGCAGAGAAGGAAAAAATCGATTGTTTGCTGGTGGTCTTTCATCCTTCCCTACAGCCGACTTTTAATCAACTCTACGAAGGGGGGATTTTACTGCCAGTAGTGATCATTGTCGCTGACAAGAACATCGCTCCTGAGACGAATGACTCTCCCACCTGTCTCTATCATAGTGCCGAATTACAAATTACCGTCAAGGAATTAGACAGCATCACCGCCGTCATCGACCAAGCGATCGCTCGATTTCTCCATTTAGCTCCTAACTGCTCTTTTTCCGAGCGGACTACGATTGTTAACCAACCAAATCCCGTGGCCAATAATCACAGTTTTCTCCTCCTACAACAGCGCCGTTTAGCGGAAAAATTAAAAGAAAGACTCGGCTATTTAGGTGTTTACTACAAACGCAACCCGCAGCTATTCTATCGCAATCTTGCCCCGGAGGAAAAAAACGAATTACTGCGGGAATTAAGAAGAGATTATCGGGAGATTATTTTAAATTACTTCCAACAGGATTATCCGATTAATCAAGCGATCGATGAGTTGGTTAATAATGTCTTTTTTAGCGATCTTTCAGTGTCGCAAATTCTGGAAATTCACATGGAGTTAATGGATGAATTTTCCCAACAGTTAAAATTAGAAGGCAGAAGTGAGGAAATTCTCCTAGATTATCGTCTCGCTCTCATTGATATCCTTGCTCATCTAGGGGAAATGTACCGTCGTTCCATACCTCGCGAGGATATCCCTTATGATTTATTATTGGGAATAGACTAAAATATCCCAGAAAAATAGCGATGAACTCGTATCCCCAGTCCCTTTGATCTTAACCTATGAGCGTCTTTAAAAAAACCTATGTTTTAAAACTGTACGTCGCCGGCAATACCCCCAACTCCGTGCGCGCTTTGAAAACCCTGAAAAATATCCTAGAAGAGGAATTTCAGGGAGTGTATGCGCTCAAGGTGATTGATGTGCTGAAAAACCCGCAACTAGCGGAGGAAGACAAGATTCTCGCTACTCCTACCCTAGCGAAAGTCCTCCCTCCCCCGGTGCGGAAAATTATCGGTGATTTGTCCGATCGAGAGAAGGTTCTGATCGGTTTAGACTTACTCTACGAGGAAATTCGCGAACGAGAAAATGATAGCTAGATCTTCGGCATAGATGATTAGACGGGTTATATTTATTGAAGGATAAATGATCGAGGCCTAATCTAGTACCTCTATGGGAAAGTCAAGAGTCAATGGAAATCAAGATGGTGTAAAGTGTCTAGTCAGACCTGATATGTTTCTGTGGAAAAATTAGATAAAAATCCTACTCTTTAAATATTCGCTGGATAAATAATGACTCAATCTAACTGTAATAGCCAATCAAATCCACCGATTAAACCCAAAGGTGTTCGCAAAATTAGAACCCTAATTGAAGGTTTTGATGAGATCACTCACGGTGGTTTACCCCTGGGGCGAACTACCTTAGTTAGTGGCACTTCTGGCACGGGAAAAACCCTGCTTGCCGTCCAATTTCTCTACCACGGTATCAAGTATTTTGACTATCCAGGTCTGTTTGTTACTTTTGAAGAATCTCCCACCGATATTATCCAAAATGCCTATAGTTTTGGTTGGGATTTAGAAGAATTAATTGACCAGGGTAAATTTTTTATTCTCGATGCTTCCCCGGATCCGGAAGGTCAAGAGGTGGTGGGTAGTTTTGATCTTTCGGCCCTAATCGAACGCATTCAATACGCAATTACCAAATATAAAGCCAAACTGGTATCAATTGACTCTGTAACTGCCGTTTTTCAGCAGTACGAAGCGGTGTCAGTGGTGCGGCGAGAAATTTTTCGGCTCGTGGCCCGGTTAAAATTATTAGAAGTGACTTCAATTATGACCACGGAACGTATCGAAGAATACGGAGCGGTGGCGCGTTTTGGTGTAGAGGAATTTGTCTCTGATAATGTGGTAATTATGCGGAACGTGCTAGAGGGAGAAAGACGACGCAGGACGGCGGAAATCCTCAAATTACGGGGAACAACCCACATGAAGGGGGAATATCCCTTTACTATCACTAATGATGGCATTAATATCTTCCCCCTGGGTGCGATGCGTTTAACTCAGCGCTCTTCTAATGTCCGCATTTCTTCGGGAGTAAAAACCCTCGATGATATGTGTGGGGGGGGGTTCTTCAAGGATTCGATTATTTTGGCCACAGGAGCAACAGGTACGGGTAAAACTCTCTTAGTGAGTAAATTTCTGGAAGAAGGCTGTAGGCGTGGTGAGCGGGCGATTTTGTTCGCTTATGAAGAATCTCGCGCCCAATTGTCCCGAAATGCCTCTTCTTGGGGGATCGATTTTGAGGAGATGGAACGCAAGGGATTATTAAAATTGTTGTGTTCTTACCCGGAATCGGCGGGATTAGAAGACCATTTACAGATGATTAAGTCGGAAATCTCGGAATTTAAACCCTCCCGTATTGCGATTGATTCTCTATCGGCGCTTGCGCGCGGGGTGACAAATAATGCTTTTCGGCAATTTGTGATTGGGGTGACAGGATACGCTAAACAGGAGGAAATTACGGGATTTTTCACCAATACTACCGACCAATTTATGGGAGCGCACTCAATCACCGAATCCCATATTTCTACGATTACCGACACGATTTTAATGTTGCAGTATGTGGAAATTCGCGGCGAAATGTCGCGAGCGATTAATGTCTTTAAGATGCGCGGTTCTTGGCACGATAAAGGTATTCGTGAATATACTATCAGTCAGGATGGGGCGGATATCAAGGATTCTTTCCGCAATTACGAGCGGATTATTAGTGGTTCTCCGACTAAAATTAGCGTCGATGAAAAGAGTGAATTATCGCGGATTGTTCGCAATGTACGCGAAAAGTTACAGGATGAATAATCGGGAGTTGACTGATGGAGATTATTTTGAAGAGCGATCGGGTAAATTCGGTCTTAAGGAAAATAACCACCAGATCAATAAACCTAATATAATCCAGAGAATATCTTTAACCCTGCAAATTTTTAAAAACTGTGCTTTCTAGATTTTTTGTCCTAAATCCAGACTTTTGGGGGGTTCTACCCCCCAAACCCCCCGTTGGGGGCGTGGCGCCGCCCCCAAACCCCCCGCGCATTAGTTTTTCGGTGGGATGCTTACACGCAGTTGTTCATATATTTGTACTAATTTAAAAGTTACTGATAATACTAAATCTGGTTATTAAAGACTGATTATTTAGGTTCTTCGGTTTGTCTTATGCAACGTACAGGGTTATAAGGAATGAAACTCTTATAGGTAAAGACATTTGGCGATTTTTGTTAATTGTTTTCGATCTAGAGCGAACTAATCAATTAAATCTCTTGCCAGATAAGGATTTAGTCCATTTATGCCACCCTATCGAACCATACTAAGTAACGAAGAACCATTATTTATTCCCCTTTTTGTTTTTTGCCTATCCTGATATGTTACCTATACTCAACGGATTTAGTATGATTGAGATTATTTTGAAGAGCGATCGGGTAAATTCGGTCTTAAGGAAAATAACCACCAGATCAATAAACCTAAGATAATCCAGAGAATATCTTTAACCCGGCGAATTACAGAAATCGCTAAACCTAATTCGAGACTGCCGGTTAAGGAAGCACCCAGCAGCACTAAAGAACCTTCTAAAGTACCAATATTAGCGGGAATAAAAAAGGTTCCAGCGCGTACCAATTGAGCGACAGAATCAAATAACCAAGCATCGGCAAAACTGATCGGATGTTGCAGAAATTGCATTAAAACATAGATTTCTAAAACTCCGAGGGGCCAATTGAGAAACCCGACGATCAAGCCATTTCTAAATAGGGGCAGATTGCGGTAAAATTCCCCTAAACGATCATCGACACTGCGAAGATTTTCTAAAGGTTTAGCTAGGCGATCGCCTAAAAAAGAATGACCTAATCGATTAACTATTCGGGAGGATAAACGGAATCGCTGAATCAAGAAAAATATCAGGATACAACTGGAGAATATAGCGAGACTTAATCCAGTAAAAGTTTTAAAAGAATTGGAGAATTTTGGGGAAGCTAGGAGCAGAAAAAAACCGATAATTGCAAAGAAGACAAGGGAAGCGGTATTTAACGTTTTCGTCAGAATGATCGAGGCACTGGTTTCTTTATAGCTAATCTGATAGTGAGTTTTCAACATCACTGCTTTAAAACCTTCTCCTCCCAAAGAAGCGAAGGGAGTCACGCGATTAAAGGCTGCCCCTACCATGTAAATTAATAATAGGCGAATTGTCCATCGAGGTTGGATAGGAATACTTTTAAAAGTTAGTTGCCAAGTAAAAACATCGGTGAGGAATTCTAGGAAATAAAAAATAATTACTAATGTCATTCCCCACCAACCGACTAGGGTGATTTGTTGCCAAACTTCTTGTAGATTGGTTTGACGCAAAATTACCCCTAGTAAAACAAAACCTAAACCCAGAAAGATAAATTTAAGATATTTCATATTAAATTATAACTAATAACTGATCACTGATGACTGATGACTGATAACTGATAACTGATAAGTAGGGAGGCAAAATTATTTGTCGGATGGGTTAGCGCACTTCGTAATCCATGCGGGCGTTGGGTTTCATGCTTCAACCCAACCTACGTTCTGATAACTGATAACTGATAACTGATAACTAAAAATAATTCCAACGTTGAATAAATGGTAGCCAATGAGATTCAACTAACTCGATCGCTTTTGGTTCTGGGGGATAATTATTTTTTTTATATCCTTGCAGACTAGATAGATATTTCTCAAAGCGAGGCATAGATATTTTTAAGTCGGGAAGTTGCAGTTGATCGTAGATTTTCTCGATTTGTGCTAGGGGGTCTTTTTCTAAATCTTCAAAACGAATTTCTACAAAACTATCGGTAGGTAAATCGGCACTATCTCGCAGGAGAGCATTGAGCATTGGGGGATAACTTTTCAGAATCGCTTGCTCGATGACATCAATAGATAAATTATCGTAGGATTGTAGTGCTAGTTCCGGTAAGATGCGGGTAAAAAAGTGACGGGTTGAGGGAAAAACTAGATAGGGATTGCGATAGATATGGATAAATTTAGCATCGGGCCAGATAGTTCGTAATTTGGCAATGTGTGCCGTATAAACGGGGTTTTTAAGTAGTAATTGTTTGCCTTTTTGATGGATAGAAACTTTTTTTAATAGATGAGTATGCCAACGTTGCCAAGTGGCGATTTCTTTCTCGCTGCAGCCTTGAAAAAAAACCCCTCGATCAAAATGATACTGAAAACGTTGGGGAAAGTATAAACCATGGTAGTAGGAAAGGGGGATCATGCTGGCCAGGGCGATCGAATCTTCTTGGGGGGAATCGGGGGTAACAGCGACGTTATCCACATGGCGATCGCTCGGTAGAGCTAATTCTAGCAGCGGTTGAAATAAGCGGACGATACCGAGGATATCCCAGGGTAATCCCACCGCTAGGGGCGAAATATAGCCAAAATGCTCCGATTGACCGAGTAAATTGTGTAGATGGGTCGTGCCGCTGCGCCAATAGCCGACAATAAAAATGGGTGCTTTTACCTGCACGCGGCGCTCATAAAACCCTGTCATTAAAATTCGTTCTAGGGTAGAAAAAGGCAGTCGCGCCAGGGTAACTGCCAGCGCCAGGATTGCTGGGGCCAAATTGGGGCGAACGATGCCGCCATTGGTCAAAAATAAACGAAGGAGAGTGCTAAGGTTACTACCGCAGAGGGGATGAAACAAACTGGACATATTAACTATTTTTTGGCAGTTTTTTGGCGTATAGCTTGGCTGGCTAAGGTTTTGCCGAATTCCCAAGCAGCTCCGGGTACGCGGTGAGCATCAGCGACCACATCCTTAACGGCGGTGACAAGCCAACGGCAATCCTCATCGGAGAGGGTGAGGGGGGGGATAAACTTAATGATATTCATGCCGTGGCCAGAAACCTGGGAGAGAATTTGATGGCGGGTAAAGAGGGGAACGACGATTAACTGGGAAAATAGCCCTTTATTGGCGGTTTCCAGCATTTTCCAGGCGGCTTTTAATGACCAACTGCTCGGCTCGGCAAATTCCAAGGCCATCATCATACCCAATCCCCGCACTTCCTGCAAACATTCGTACTGATCTACGAGGGGCTGTAGTTCTGCGATAATTTGTTGACCGATTACAGCTGATCGCTCGACTAATTTTTCCTCCTCAATCACCTGTAAAGTGGCAATACCGGCGGCCATGGCCAGATTATTTTTACCAAAAGTGCTACCGTGAACCACAGAACGATCCATGCGATCAAATACTCGCTCGAAGAGCCAGCGACGACAGAGAACCGCTCCCACTGGCACAAAACCGCCCGAAAGAGCCTTGGCAACGCATAAAATGTCCGGTTCTACCCCCCAATGTTCCACAGCCCAAATTTTGCCAGTCCGGCCTAAACCGGTCTGCACTTCATCGGCCACAAAAAGAGTGCCGTAACGACGACAAAGGGCAGCCGCCGCCGGGAGATAGTTCGGTTCGGGAATTCTCACCCCGTGACCTTGGATCGGTTCGGTAATAAAAGCTGCTACGTCTTGGTTAATTAGAGCTTTTTCGAGCGAGGCCAGATCGCCGAAGGGTATTTCCTGAAAATCGCCGACAAAAGGCCCAAATCCCTGGCGATAATGGGGGTCGCCAGTGGCGGAAAGGGAACCCATGGTTAACCCGTGGTAGCCTCCCTGACAGTAAACAATTTGGCTGCGTCCAGTGGCGTAGCGGCTGAATTTAATGGCAGCCTCGACGGTTTCTGTGCCGGAATTAGCAAAGAAAACTCGTTCTAATCCGGTCGGTGCGATCGCCGCTAATTTTTCCGCCAGCAATCCCGCTAGGATGGAAGCATCCAATTGGACTAAATTGGGCAGTTCTGCCGTCAATACTTCCTGTAAAGTTTGGACTATCTTGGGGTGATTGCGTCCGAGAGCGAAAACACCAAAACCACTCAGTAAATCCAGATATTTTTCCCCGTGATTGTCGAATAGGTATGGACCTTCAGCTTTAACGTAGTGGCGATCGTAACCGATCGTTTTCAGTACCCGAACCATCTGGGGATTTAGATATTGTTCGTGGAGGGTAAAGTTTTCTTCTAGTCTTTTTTCTATCAGTTCTAAAATGCTCATAAATTCCAGATTTGATTACTGAAAAACTAATTATAAACTACTCCCCACTCAGCCCTGAGTGGGGAGTTTCTGACGCTTCTTTGTTTCTAAAGGGGGTTGGGAGGATCAAAGCCCCTTATCAAGGCGGATTGGGGGGATCAAAGCCCCCTTGATAAGGGGGGCTTTTTACTGGTTTAAGATGTCTAAATCTGTGATATATTACAGGTTACAAGTCGCTGCGCGATTAAGAAGCCTTTGCACATCGCTCGACTTCAGTACATATCCTTGCCTCCAATCCCTATCTTCATCGTCAATAAACCACATTTTTACCGGGGTATGGGGTAGGTGTGCGTGCTTACTACCCTCTAATAAAAAAGTGGCTCTTCGTTACTATTTATGCTAAATCAACAGACAAGATGCCAAGATAACATACTTCTAACCCAAAAATTCCGAAAGTTTCTCAAGCCATAGCCTCTCCGTTTTATTAGTTTAAGTTTATTGTTGATTCCCTC
>SFAU01000195.1 GCA_007096045.1 Microcystis novacekii Mn_MB_F_20050700_S1
TCAACTCCTCCCAAGGGTGGTATCAGTTTACGCACGGGGATTAAAAAAGGTTCTGTGGGCCAGGCAATAATATTAAAGGGAAAGCTATTTAAATCTACCTGTGGATTCCAAGTCAGCACGATCCGTAAGATAAACAAAAGGGTCATTAACCCTAAGATAATTCCTAAAGTCCAACTCAATGCGATCGCTGTGTCCATAGTCCCTAAATTAAGTTTTTTTACTAATTGCCTCTGTCTTAATATAGCAGTTTTGGTTCTATCTTGAAATAATTATGTTTAAAGGTGGGCGTTGCTGATTTGAGATATGAATCTTCTTTTGTGGGATTTTTAAAACCTAGACTCAAACTAACTTTTGGATACGATGCACAGTCGGCATTCATACCTTGATTCAGCAACGCTAAAAGGTGCGTAGGACGCACCCTACAATAGCGGCTATCACTTTCAATTAATAGACTTGATCGTGATTACCAATATCAACAAAAACGGCTTTTTCATCGTCTGTAAAATAAAATATCACTCTTTGATTATACTCAATACTAAAACTCCATAATTCTTTAAGTTTGCCTGATAATTTATGAGTTTTGAGAGATGGATCAAACGGATTTTCTTGAAATTTTTCTAGCTTTGTCCGAAATTTTCTTTCTAACTCATGGTCGCCTTGAAAACGTTTTTTGAAGGCTCGCTTAAAAGACTCATCAAAACTAATTTCTATATTCTTCTAAAAACTGCATTAGTTCATTTGTATCTGAGGAAAATTTTAGTTTTCCTTCTTTCTCGTTCTGTTTGGCTACCAAATAGTTTTGATAAATTTTGTCACGTTGCTCTTCTCTTAAAAACTGTTCTAAAAGAAATTGTATCTCTTCCTTTTCTCCTAAAGATAAGGTTTTAATTGCTTCTACGACTTCACTAAATGTCATATTTATCTCCTTAAAGATTTTATATATTTGTTTCTATGTATAGTTTATCAGTGATCGCCGATAACTTCAAGGTTTTTTTTCTTAGGTAGCGATTGCACTGCTGTTTTTAGCGGAGCGGAAGAAATCTTACCTGACCTTCCCACTCTCCCTCAAGACTACACTCAGCAATCAAGAGAATCTCTTCAATTGCTAACCCTACTGGGACACGACGACTAACTTCAAATAACCCAGGCATGAATAAACCTGATTCAAGACGTTCGTAAGCAAAAGTCGTCATGGTAGCAACATCATGGGTGAGAACAATTTCAAGGGGTGACAGAGGGGCTACAAGCTAGATAGAGCGGGGTCATCGACTCCTGACAATCCCACATCTTGAACCCGCACAACGTCTATCTGTGAATTTTGACGAAGAATGCCTCGGACAATCTGGTTATTAAAATTTTCGTCAGCAAGAAACCGAATCATAATGGTTTAAACGTTTTGGATTCTCCTTGCCAACAATCGTTCACGGATTCCAATTGGATTAAAATGCTGTTCAACTTCCTGCCGATTTTTTTCTGACTGACGTTGACGTTCTGCAAGGTATGCATGAACTTCATCTCGGTGTCTGAGGTAGTAACCAATTGCTAAGTAGACATCCGGTAGTTGTAGAGATGGATACTGCTCTCCTATTTCTTCTGGTGTACACCCCTCAAGAAAAGCAGTCACAACTGTATCCAAGGTAACGCGAGTGTTAGCAACTCGTACAACGCCCTGAGAATCAGTAACTAATGGTGCTTTTTCAACAGCTATTTTTATTGTCATCGCTCATATACCTAATTTTCAAGTTTAGTCTTTCGCCATATCGCTACCAATTAGCCCTACTAACCAATTAGCTCTACTAATAGCACTACTGATAGATATTGGGCTGCTGCATAACGGCTAAGTTGAGCGGCGGCTAATATCCTTTGCACCACTATCAATATCTCTCGCCCGGCCGCTCCAACGTTTTGTTAGGCGGCTATATGGGAGTAGCTCGCAAACGGATACCAAGGGATTGTATAACCTTAATAACCGTGGCAAATTCTGGATTACCTTCGAGTGACAAAGCTTTGTAGAGGCTTTCACGGCCTAAGCCTGTTTCACGTGCAACATTGGTCATTCCCTTGGATCGAGCAATATCTCCTAATGCTGCTACCACTAAATTAGGATCGCCATCTTCAAGAGCGGCTTCAAGATAAGCTGCCATATCTTCTTTCGTTTCTAGATGTTCTGCTGCATCCCAAAGAGAGGTTGTAACTTTATTCATGATATCTCCTATAGGTTTTGTGATAAGTCTAAGGCTGTTTTGATGTCCCGATCTTGAGTACGTTTATCACCTCCTGCAAGCAACACGATTAATATATCTCCTCTTTGTACGAAATACACTCGATACCCTGCACCATAATCAATGCGAAGCTCTGATACACCTTTTCCTATCGGTTTTACGTCACCAGGATTGCCCATAGACAACCGCCGAATACGAACATCTATACGCGCTCTAGCTTCCCGATCGCGAAGTGACTTAAACCATCGAGAATAGATTTCAGTCTCCCGAATTTCAATCATGCTTCAAGTGTATCCTATGGGATACGAAAAAACAAGCAATCAGAGAACCTGCTTAACTACTTTTGTTCAAGCAAAAATAAGGTGTGTTACATTTCATTAACGCACCCTACAAGATCGGCGATCACTGTATCAGACTTATCTGAAATGACTATAACTCTTGACTTTTGACGATCACCATTTCGACGGTCGGCTCCAACGCAGTGTTAGGCTGCTTCAACTTTAGTTAGCAGCACTCTCAATTAGGGTTATTCGGGCAATTTCTTTTGATTCTCTGTATAAACTTCATACAACTTCTTTACACTCTCAATTGGTATACCAACCCAAGGATTAAAAGCCTTAGCTGCTTCAACTCCCCCTGCAAATGCAACCTCCAACCAAGTCATCCATCGCTGCCACTTTGCTGGTTCTTTGTTTTTGATTTCCTGAAATTCTGTCTCAATAATTTTAATCTGCTTATCATGCGAAGGAGCTGATTGATCTTGTTCTAAATTTTCAAGCAAATACTTAATTTCAATCAAAGTTTGGTTGAAATCTGGATTCTGGTCATTGTTGTTCTGATTGTATATCTGTTTTCCTACCGTACCTCCTGCATTCACTGGGCCGTTAATTGTTCCTGTAAAATGGAAGTGAGATGTAGGCGTTTCTGGCTTTGAGCGACTGCTGTAAATATCCTGAAAGCTCGTTAGTAAACCTCTCATTGTGAAGATCTCACGAATTGTCGAGTTGACTTCCTTATAAGTTTGATTATCTGTCTCACGAAAACGAATATCGTCAAGACGTTTCCTTTCATCCTGCCACTGCTGCATCTGCTCAGAGTGTTCACCAAACGCTTCAGAAATAAGTTTTGAGCAGGAATCAAACCAACCAAAAATTTCTGAGTAAGGTACATGCTGAGACATGGACAAGGAATCAAACTTTCCTTCGTCAACTGCTTTCTTAACTACCTCAATCCTTGTAAGTAACGAAGATGCTCTATCAATTACGCTCTTGAACATTAATCCTTATCCTTATAGTTCTTATAGTTTTGTAAGAAATCTAAGCAGTCTAACTATATAATATACGGAAACTTTCCTTATACTACGCTAAATACACACTTTTAAAAGAATCTTTCCGTATATTACGCTCAAGTGGAGTGATCGCGAGAACTTTTCCGTATATCACGCCGAAAAGCCTGTTAGCCAGATTAGCGTACTGTAAACAGCACTAATTGTTGTCGTTTTTTAGGGGTGATCGGCAACATTACTGTCAATTTACCCCTAGTTTTCTCTCTTGGCTCAGTCTGTAACCAATCTTTTACAAAGCTGTAACTTGATCCCAGTGAATAAGTTAATCCAGCATTAGGCGATCGCTCCTCAGCAATTGAGAAAGTTTTCACAACGTCCAACGGTAGCCAGCAATTATTGTCCAGATCAGCGATCGCTGAATAATTGCCTCACGATTAACATTGACGTTACCGATAATCAAGGAAATAATTTTGCCCCCATCAAACCGACTCGATCAACTGCGCTCTTTTTGGTCCCTAATAAGCTAAAACGCACTTAAACCACCTAAAATAGAAATAGTAACTTTAGAAAAGTCCTACTTATGCCAGCCAAAGATTTCCTAGATTTAGAAGAAAAGAAAAACTTACAAAAAGCTCTT
>SFAU01000196.1 GCA_007096045.1 Microcystis novacekii Mn_MB_F_20050700_S1
TGTGCCGCTTAAATAAAGAGGTTTTGATAACCAAATTAAAGCAGCTCTAAAGAGTTTTGAGTTAAAAGTTAAACTTCAAGTTTTCATTCAGGACGAATGTACTGGTTAACTAATTTTTTGGGGAAAATTAGTTAACCCATCATTATAACATATAATTAATTTGCAAGAGTTATAATTAAGATTTTACCGCTAACAGTTGACAATTGATGATCGCTCCCGAAGAGAAGCAATTAACCTCACCGGTGTATCGGAAGATTAGAGATTGTGCCAAAATGGAGAAAGTGACCCATTGATTACAGGTAAATTGTTAAAGAAAGGATCGAGTAACCGTGACTGATACGAACTTAGATATACTATCCCTGACGGATCCAGCGATCGCAGGGATTTTGCAAAAAGAACTGCAACGTCAAAGAGATCACCTAGAATTAATCGCTAGTGAAAACTTTACCTCGGCTGCCGTCATGGCCGCCCAAGGTTCGGTTTTAACCAACAAATACGCCGAAGGACTGCCGAAAAAACGCTACTATGGCGGTTGCGAATACATTGACGAAGCGGAACAATTAGCGATCAATCGGGTTAAACGACTATTTGGGGCAAACCACGCTAACGTACAACCCCACTCCGGGGCCCAAGCTAATTTCGCCGTTTTCCTGACCCTCTTGCAGCCCGGCGATACGATTATGGGCATGGATCTCTCCCACGGTGGTCATCTTACCCACGGTTCCCCCGTTAACGTTTCCGGGAAATGGTTCCGAGTAGTACAGTATGGAGTCAGTCCCGAAAGCGAACGCCTGGACTACGATCTCATCCTTGACATCGCCCGCCAAGAAAAACCCAAACTAATTATCTGCGGTTATTCTGCCTACTCGCGCCAGATTGATTTCGAGAAATTCCGCGCCATCGCTGACGAAGTGGGGGCCTACCTGATGGCAGATATCGCCCATATTGCCGGTTTAGTGGCCACTGGTCATCATCCTAATCCCCTACCCCACTGTGATGTGGTCACTACCACCACTCACAAAACCCTGCGCGGTCCTAGGGGGGGGTTAATTATGACCAAAGATGAGGAATTAGGCAAAAAATTCGATAAATCCGTCTTCCCCGGTACCCAAGGCGGTCCCCTAGAACACGTTATCGCCGCGAAAGCTGTCGCTTTTGGGGAAGCGTTGAAACCGGAGTTTAAAATCTATTCGGGACAGGTAATCGCTAATGCCCAAGCTTTAGCAGGTCAGTTGAAGGCTAGAGGGATTAAAATTGTCACTGATGGTACGGATAATCACTTGATGTTACTCGATTTAAGATCCGTGGGCATGACCGGGAAAGAAGCCGATCGCTTGGTCAGTACCATCAATATTACCGCTAATAAAAACACTGTTCCCTTCGATCCTGAGTCTCCCTTTGTTACCAGCGGTCTGCGCTTGGGTTCCCCAGCTATGACCACCAGAGGACTAGGAGAAACGGAATTTATCGAGATTGGCAACATTATCGCCGATATTCTCCTTAATCCCAGTGATGAAGACCTGAGAACTGCTTGCCGTCAACGGGTAGCCAAACTCTGTGAAAGCTTCCCCCTCTATCCCCATCTCCATATTTCCGTCCCCGCCTTGGCCTAAAACGAGAGATAATAAAAATTCATAATTGGCGATTGCCTGTCAGTTGCCAATTGTGAATTAAATCGCCCCCCAATTCCCATGTCCGGAGATTTATACTATCTAGTTTCTTTTCTGATCGCCCATACCGTGGTACTTTGGAGTACCCCCCTCGTCAGAACCGTCGGACTGAAAAGCGGTTACGTCGATGAACCCAACGAGAGGAAGGTCCATGAAAGGCCTATGGTTCGACTGGGGGGAGTTTCGATTTTTGTCGGCGCTTTAACTGCTCTCCTAATCGTTTGGTGGTTGGGAGGGTTTGCCGGTTTAAACAGCGATCGAGAATGGGAAGTGTGGGGCGTAACCCTAGGCGGTTTGGGCTTTTTTCTCATCGGTCTAGCGGATGATCTTTTTAATCTTTCACCCCTCAAACGTCTGGTAATGCAGTTTAGCGTCGCTTTTCTAGCTTGGCAAGCTGGCGTTAGGATCGATTTTCTCTCTATTCCCTTCGGCGATTTATTACAAATTCATTGGCTAAGTTTACCGATTACTCTCCTCTGGTTAGTGGGGATGGCTAATGCGATTAACTGGATTGACGGTTTAGATGGATTAGCGGCGGGAGTTTCGGGTATATCTGCTGTGGTTATTCTTATTGTAACCCTCGTTATGGGACAACCGGCCGCCGCTATTATCGCCGCCGCTTTAGCGGGTGGGGCCTTGGGTTTTCTGCGTTACAATTTTAACCCCGCCCAAATTTTTATGGGGGATGGTGGGGCCTATTTTATGGGTTTTACCCTGGCGGGTGTGGCGGTGATTGGATTGGCTAAAACTACTGCTGTGACTACTGTTGCCGTTACTGCCGTCCTATTACCCTATCTCATCCTCGCAGTTCCTCTCCTCGATATGTCCACGGTGATTATTTCCCGTCTCAAACGCGGAGAATCCCCTTTTGTGGCTGATAAACGTCATTTACACCATCGTTTACTGAAAGCTGGTATCTCTCACCGTCTGACAGTATTATTTATCTACGCCCTAACCCTCTGGGTGGGCAGTTTAGCCCTCGGTTTCTCCAATGTTCCCAGTGGTTGGGGTTTTGCCTTTGGTGCGACTCTCCTCCTCGGTTACGTCGGTTGGCAAGTCTGGCGCAATCGTGGCAGTGAACCGTAAACTATGAAAATTATCGCCTACACCTATACCAACCCCCTGCTCGATAGTCCCCCCGATGCCTCGATTTGGGCCTATTCTCCCGAACAAGTGTATCAAGATTTTGGTGATCGCTCACAACGGCAGCAACTGCTCCGCGATTGTCAAGGGACTCCCCCCCGACTGCTGATCCTGCGTCGCCTAGCAGAATTGGGAGACAATGGCAGGGAAGTTAGCAAAATTTTACAATCCTTAGAAGCCCTCGACATAGATATAATTACCCTAGAAGACCCAGATTATAAGCTGAATTTTGCCAAGATTCTGCAAGAAATATCAAAAAACGAACTAAGTAATCGTTTAAAAGCAGGTCACGCTCACAATCGTCTGCAAGCTTTACCTCCCCCCGGAAAAGCACCCTACGGTTATCGTCGTGGCAAGGAGCGTTATATACTCGATCGCAGTACCGCACCAGTAGTCAAAGACTTTTTTGATCGCTTTTTGATTTCCGCTTCCCTGGGTTCCACGGTGCGCTATCTAGAAAAACGCTACGGCAAAAAGATATCGATAGCTACTGCCCATAAATGGCTGACCAATCCCGTTTATCGCGGCGATTTGTGCTATCTCGGTCAAGATATTATCCCCGATACCCACACCCCGATTATCTCCCGGGAAGAAGCGGCCCAGATTGATCGCATCCTGAGAAATAATCGCAAATTACCCCCCCGCAGTGCCAGCGCCCCGCGTTCCTTAGCGGGTTTAGTCGTCTGTAGTCAATGTCAATCGGGGATGACGATTACCAAAGTGACGGCGCGAGGAAAAGGCACAGAATACCTCTATTTGCGACCTTTGCAATGTCCCCGGACAAAAAAATGTTCGGCGATCGCTTATGAAAAAATTCTCCATAGCACAATCGAGCGCATTTGTCAAGACCTACCACCGACAATCGCTCAGATATCTTTACCAGATTTAGAGGCGATCAAACGGGGAATGAGCGAGGAAATAGGGCAAAAAAACGAGATTTTGTCGCAATTGCCCTCCCTAGAAGCGGCGGGAATTTTAGATCAAGAAACGGCTAATCTCAGGGCCTATAAACTGAAAAACGAGATCGCACAGATACAAGGACGTTTAGACCAATTACCCCCCGATAACCTGACTATTATCGCTCGTGCCGTTGCTTTTCCGCAATTTTGGCGAGATTTATCGGAAATCGAGCGCCGTTTTTATTTTCGCGAGTTTATCCGTCGCATCGAAATCGAGAGAGAAACGGCTAATAATTGGCATTTACGTTTAATCTTCGTTTTTTAACAGTCTGGGACAATCTTAAAGTTAGCTAAAAATTGCGGCATTTTTGAGCAATCAATGCTAAGAAAAAGGCCAACAGCGATCGATCTCAACTATGAGCAATAACAAAAGATCAATCAGGTATAAAAAAGGGCGAAAATCCTCCCAGACAAAACCCCACCTTTACGATTATCACTATAACCAACCCGGGACGATGCCGGGGTTAATCACCATCGATGAAAATGCCGTTGCTACCGAGATATTTTTAATTAATTATAACTCCCAACAAGCCACTAGAGTTAATAATCTCTTACCGAAAGACTGTCTTAAATATTTATCCAATGACTCCATCTCTTGGATCGATATCGTCGGTTTGGGTAATGAAGATAAACTGCAAGAGTTGGGGGAAATTTTTCATTTACATCCCTTAACCCTTGAGGATATAGTCAGTATTCCCCAAAGACCAAAAGTGGAAGAATGCGAGAATTATCTTTTAATTATAGTGCCAATGGCCATCCTGATCGATCATCAGGGTTTTTTGCTAGAACAAATCAGTTTAATAGTCGGGAAGAATTATGTTTTAACCGTGCAGGAAGAAGGACAATACGATTCTTTAGAGGGAGTTAGGGAAAGAATCCGTTTAAATAAAGGTTCCATCCGGCAGCAAAAATCTGGTTATTTAGCCTACGCAATTTGGGATGCCATTATTGACGGTTATTTTCCTGTTTTAGAGTCCTACGGAGAAAGAATCGAGGAGTTAGAAAACGAAATTTTAGCTAGTCCCACGGAACAGACTTTATCAAAAATTTACCAACTACGTCAGGAATTACTCTCCCTGCGACGAGCAATTTGGCCGCAAAGAGACATCCTCAATGCTCTTTTACGCGATGAGTATATCGTCATCGATACAACGATTAAACCCTATCTAAGGGACTGTTATGACCATGTGGTACAAATCCTCGATGTTATCGAAAATTACCGAGAATTTGCCAATGGTTTAATGGATTTCTACCTGTCTTCCGTGAGTAATAAAATGAACGAGATTATGAAAACTTTAACGGTAATCTCGACGATTTTTATCCCTCTCACCTTCATTGTCGGTATTTACGGCATGAACTTTAATACTGATAAATCTCCCTATAATATGCCCGAATTAGAATGGTATTGGGGCTATGGGTTCGTCTGGATGTTGATGCTAACCGTTGCTTTCAGTTTAATCATTTTCTTTTGGCGACGCGGCTGGTTTAAGAACCTATCGACAGGGAAGAAAAGATAAACTGTTAAGCAGATTAAGCGGACCGGATTACCTTACCGGCATCTAGCCAGAGAAAATGGCTATTGCAGAGAAATTAATAATTTAGTGTCGGCGGTATTTTTTAACACTTTCAGTTGATGGCTTCTCATTTTGTCCAACCAACTATAGTGCTGGTTGCGACATTGATAGACGATATCGATGTCACCAATCTCTGACTTAACCTGAGCCAAGTAGTTTTCTAGTTCGCTAATTTTCATAACCAATCTCGCTTGCGCTGAAGGACATCAACCCTAAACCAAGAGTTATCGCTAAGGGATAGGGGTGACTACAGTTATTATTATAGGCCGATCATATATTCTCGAAAAAGTTCTTATCTAAAAAAGTTAGCTAATGTCAGGGTTAGATGATATCGGCGAAGTTTTTTTCTAGTCGTCGAAAATACCAAATACCACTGACTAGCAAGAGAACGACTAGGGCCAAGGATAACAGGAATCCGGGCCAATAGATGCTGGCATCACCTCCGATAATCGCCCAACGAAAACCATCAATGACTCCCACCATGGGATTGAGAGAGTACAACCAACGCCATTTTTCTGGAACTATATTACTACTAAATCCTACGGGAGAAATATATAGCCCAAACTGAATGATAAAGGGAACGATATAACGAAAATCGCGAAATTGAACATTTAATGCTGATAACCATAAACCCCCACCCATAGAGGTAGCAAAAGCCATGAGAATGAATAAAGGTAGGGTTAAAATGCGCCAACTAGGTAAAAAATTATACCAAGCCATTAACCCTAACAGAATCATTCCTGAAAGCAGAAAATCAACAAAACTGACAATAACGGCACTGGTGGGAACAATTAACCGGGGAAAATATACCTTAGAAATTAGATTAGCATTATCGATTAAACTATTACTAGCTTCAGCGAGAGAACTGGCGAAAAATTGCCAGGGTAAGACCCCCGCAAAGACTAAAATCGGATAGGGGGCAGCGCCATCACTAGGCAAACGGGCTAATTTACCGAAGACAAAAGTAAAGACTAACATGGTTAAAAATGGCCGCAGTAATGCCCAAGCAATGCCGATAAAAGTTTGTTTATAACGAACTAAAATATCGCGCCAAGCCAAGAAATAAAATAATTCTCGGTATTGCCATAAATCCCGCCAATATTGTCTTTCACTTCGCCCAGCTTCAATAATTAATTCTTTTTTCATTACTTTTTAGGTTCTGGTGGTTACGGTTTAGAAGCCTCCGCAATCGCTTTATTTAAACGAGTTAATTCTTCTTTAAACTTCGGTTCTTGGGGATAGTTTTTGACTAACTTTTCTAGGATACTTTTAGCTCCAGAAACGTCTTGAGTTTGTAATCTTGTTCCATAAAGAACTAGCATAACTTCCAGATTGTCGGGATATTTTTGATATAACTTTTCTAAAGGTTCTCTGGCTCCGATAAAATCTTTTAACTGTAAGCGAGCTTGTGCCAGTCCTTGCAAAGCAGTGGGGTTATCCGGTTCACGTTCGAGAATTTTCTCGTAACCTTTGACCATTTCTTCTAATTTTTCGGTGGGAATAGTTGCCTGTTGCTCAGGTTGATTGCCTTGGGGGGAATTAGAATTATTATTTTTCAATAAACCTAAAGTTGGCACCACCATTAAAGCCAGAAATACTAAGCCAGAGGAAACAATTAAGACTCGTTTGAGCGTATCGTTATTTTTTTTGGGCATACTTTTTAAAGATTAGAGATAAGATTAACTATTGGTAACTCGATGAAATTCGTGACCCCAAAGATTATAAGCCCAAATTCCCAAGCCAAAACTACCTAAGCAGAGGATGGTGAGCATCAGGAAAACTTGCCACCTATTGTAACCTGCTTCCTGAAGTTCTAGACGACCGAGGATAGTAGCGGCTAACAGAATTAAAACTCGACTAAATAGCGCCCACTTGTGGAAGATAAAGACTACCGCCAAAGACCAGCCGAGAATTGATAATACAGCGCTAATATCGTTTTTGAGCCAACTGCGGAAAAATACCGACATTAAGTGGCTAAACAGAGTTAATCCTAGGGCAATTAAGAGGATAACCGCTACCGCTAGGATATAGATGATGATTTCTAGCCATTCGCTAGTGAGAGTCCAATTCATCTCATCACCGCGGGCAAGTAACCAATCACTCCATGATAAACGCTCCTGGGCAATTGACCAGCCAAACACCCCATAGACCGATGGAATCAGAAAAGTCAGTAGTATAGTGCGCCAAAACATAATCAGTTATCAGTTTTCAGTTTTCAGTTATTAGTTATCAGTTTTGAGTATTAAGTGAGCAGTATGTATTAAGTGAGCCTGATCAAATGCCAGTTTACTACTGTCTTTTCACTGATTACTGTTTACTGATCACTGATCACTGAAAAAAGTCAAGCCTGAACCCTGAAAGAGGGGAAAATTGCCCCTTTTCAGACTTCAGGCCCTTGGGATTGTCCCGATCGCTTAGGACATATACTGGATGATAAAGTCGAAGTAGGGGGCTGCTGCCACGGCATCCTCTTGAGTCAAAAGACCTAAAGCGGCCTCTTTGAGACAACGAATCGCCTCCACCATGCCGGGGACGGGAACATTAAGAGAGTTATACATCTCTTTGACCCCGATCAGACCGGTTTGTTCGATCGGTGCTTTATCTCCGGCTAATACCCCATAGGTAACTAGACGCAGATACCAACCATAATCGCGCAAGCATTGATTATATTGACGCTGACCGTAGGCATTACCCCCCGGCGCTCTATAATCGGGACGTTTCTTGAACAGTTGTTTTTGAGCCTGATCGACGATTTTTTTCTCATTTTCAGCGAGAGTCTCGGCAATGCGAATTCTCTGCTCACCGGTTTTTAAAAATTGCCCGATACCCTGTAGTTCACCACTACTAGGATAACGAAGTTCGTCGTCGGCTTTGAGGATGACTTGGCTAACTACGCTCATAATATCAAGGTAAATTCTGATAACATTCTGTAGTTTATCTCAGGTCGGGGTCTGGAAGTCGAGTCATCCCTGCCGGGTGGGCAATTCCCAAAAATTGTAATATTTCGTTATGAGTTTCCCCGACAGCCCAGTTACTCTCTAGAATGAATGTATTAGTGGTCAGGAGCGAGGAGATGGCAATTGAGATGTCACCGCACACCGATTAACTTGAACCCGATAACTGGTAATTAATATGGAATTTTTAGCACCCTTGCTGTTGGTAGCGGGCATTCTGGGATTAAAGGGCTTTAAAATCGATCGAGAATACCAGCGTGGTGTTATCTTTCGCCTAGGGCGTTATCAAGACACCAAAGGCCCCGGACTGTACTGGATCATTCCCCTAGTTGACCAAAAAATGCAGCTGGATATTCGCACCAAAACCGTCGATATCGCCCCGCAAGAAACTGTCACCGCCGATAATGTCACAATCAAGGTTAATGCGGTTCTCTACTATCGCATTATCGACCCTAGCAAAGCGATTAATAAAGTTGAATCCTATCCCGCGGCCGTTTATCAAGCGGCCATGACCACTTTAAGAAATGTAGTTGGTCAAAATCGTCTCGATGATGTCTTGCAAAAACGAGACGAAATTAATCACGCAGTTCAACAAATTGTTGATGAAATTAGCGAACCTTGGGGCATCGATATCGAACGGGTGGAGATGAAAGATGTGGAAATTCCCACCGCTATGCAGCGCGCTATGGCCAAGGAAGCGGAAGCATTGCGAGAAAAACGCGCCCGTTTGATTAAAGCTGCCGCAGAACAGGAAGCCTCCCTAAAATTAGCGGAAGCTTCCCGATTAATCATGGAAAATCCCGCCGCTTTGGAATTACGCCGCCTACAAATGTTAACGGAAATTGGAGCGGAAAATAACACCAGTACCATCATTATGATCCCCTCCGATATCTTAAATCTCGCTCAAAAATTAGCCGAAAAACCATCACAAAATGGCTCAATTGTCAATAGCCAAAATGGTTAATTTTCTCTGGTGTGTTAGGTTGGTTTAACACACCTAAAATTGTTAATTAACGCATGGTGACAAATTCCTCGGCAGCACTGGGATGAATGCCGACAGTGGCATCAAAATCGGCTTTTGTTGCACCCATTTTTACGGCAATGGCTACTCCTTGAATAATTTCGGCGGCGTGATCTCCTACCATGTGCGCCCCAAGGATTTTACCACTTTCCTGATGGACAACTAATTTCATCAAAGTTTTGTCCTCTCGGTCTGGTAAAACATTGTAACCAGGGCGGAATTTAGACCGATACACTTTAATTCCCGTGTCACCATATTGTTTTTTTGCTTGCAATTCTGTTAATCCCACCGTCGCCGCTTCAGGAGTAGAAAATACTGCCGAAGGAACGTTTTCATAACTCATTAACCGGGGTTTATTACCAAAGACTGTATCGGCAAAAGCTCGCCCCTCATTAATCGCCACGGGAGTTAAATTAATTTTATCGGTACAATCGCCCACGGCATAGATATTATCTTCGCTGGTTTGGCTATACTCGTTGACGACAATTGCACCGTTTTTTACCTCAATATTAACATTCTCTAAGCCCAATTTTTCCAGTTTAGGAATTCTTCCAGTAGCCGCTAAACCTAGGGCATCAACAAATAATATTTCTGAGGTTTTTTTCCCCTGAATATGTACTTTTAAACCCTCCTCAGTTTTCTCGATCGAAGTGGGGAAAGTTTCGGGCATAATTTTAATTCCCTGACGGATCATTTCTGCTTGAATCTCATCGCGGATATCCTCATCAAACCCTCTTAAAATCTTGTCTTTACGGATTAACTGCACCACTTCTGTCCCTAATCCGTGCATAATACCGGCAAATTCCACCCCAATATATCCCGCCCCTAAAACTATAATTCTTTTTGGTTGTTCTGGCAGTTGAAACATGGCATCAGAAACTACTGTATGTTCGATCCCCGGAATATCGGGTTTAACGGGATGTCCCCCCACGGCAATTAAAATTTTATCGGCAGTAATTTTCTCCTCTCCCACCTCTAGGGTATGGGTATCAATAAACTTGGCATAATTAGGAAAAAGCGTCACTTGAGAATTATCGAGCATCTTTTGATAAATGCCATTTAAACGGATAGTTTCCTGATTAACGGCGCTAATTAATTTTTGCCAATTTAACTGACTCTCTACTGGACTCCAACCGTAACCTTCCGCATCCTTAAATAGTTGCGGAAAACGACTAGAATAAACCATTAATTTTTTGGGAATACAACCGCGATTAACACAGGTTCCTCCCAAGCGATCGTATTCTGCTAATCCCACTTTTGCCCCGTATTCGGCTGCTCGTCTAGCGGTGGCAATACCCCCAGAACCACCACCAATCACGAATAAATCAAAATCATAACTCATAAAAATATCCTCGCGAATGTATAGAAATTTGACTGAATCAAGAAACTTTCTGGGCAAAAAAGGATAGAGAATATCTTGGATCAATCCCTAACTGAATCTATTCAGTAACTAGGACAATATGGTCACTAATGCTGCTAAATTAGAGTCAATTTATTTACTGCCAAGATTTAATTCTATGCTAACACGCCGCTCAAAATTATCTTTTCTCTTGGGGACTTGTTCCCTATTTCTCTGGGTAAACCATCCCCTCACCCTCGCAACCCCCATCAGTCAAGACAATTCCCCCCCTTCCCAGTTTATCTGTCCAGCAGACTTAGCCACCGAGATCGATCGCATTTTAGCCCGCCCCGATTATCAAGGCGCTTATTGGGGAATTTTAGTAAAATACCTCAATTCTCAGGAAAATCTCTATAGTCTCCACGAAAATAACTTTTTTACTCCCGCTTCTACCACAAAATTATTAACCACTGCCGCCGCTTTTAGCAAATTTAACCGCGATTATCGTCTGAAAACCCCCATTTTAGCCCAAGGCAACCCCCCCGATTTAGAGACTTTAACCTTAGTCGGGAGGGGAGATGCCACCATAACCACAGAAAAGTTAGAAAAATTAGCAGAAAAGTTAAAAGTAGGGGGAATTAACTCAATTTCTCGCTTAATTGTCGTTGCTAGTCCTTTTGTCGTCTCCGATAGTCAAAAAACCTGGGAATGGGAAGATGTCTTTTTTGACTATGCTGTACCCGCTTCTAGCTTGGTTTTAAACGAAAATTCCGTCACTTTAAGGCTTTTACCGCGACAATTGGGTCAAAGCTTAGATTTACAATGGTCTGATCCCATTGCCGCTCAACAATGGCTAATTGAGAATCAAACCAGCACCGCAGCGGAAGGAAGTCCGAATACTCTGGCAATTAAGGGCAATTTAGCCAATAATCGCCTGATTATCACTGGTTCTCTGGCGATTGATAGTCAAGATGATTTTAATTTAGCTATTCCCCAACCTTCGGAGTATTTCCTCGATCGCTGGCGTAATATCCTTGAAAAAGCGGGAATTACCGTTAAAACCGCGGAAATTAGCTCAGAAATTCTCGGCGATGAAATCACCAATTTAGAATCAGAACCCCTAGCATATTTGGTGGAAAAAGTCAATAAAAATAGCGATAATTTACTAGCCGAAACCCTACTACAAATGCTCGGCGGTGTCTCGGGATTGCAAGAAACTTTAACAAAACTGGGAATTAACAGCGATGGTTATAAAATCGGCGATGGTTCGGGGCTATCACGACAAAATCTGATTAAACCCAATACTTTAGGTCAAATATTACAACTAATGGCAGAAAAACCTGATTATCGTCGTTCTTTAGCCATTGGCGGCATTGATGGCACTTTAACCAATAGATTTCGCCAGACTCCCCTAGAAGGACGATTACAGGCAAAAACCGGGACTTTAACCGGAGTTACCGCTCTCGCTGGTTATCTAGAAACTGCCGACAATCAACCCCTAATCTTTAGCATAACCGTCAATAACAGCGATAAAACCGCCACCACCCTCAGAAACGGCATCGATGAGGTGATTTTGCTTCTAGGACAGTTAAAACGCTGTTAATCTTTAGGAGCCGGGAGATAGGGGGATAGGGAGATAGGGGGATAGGGAAATTTCATCTAAATTCCCCCACTACCCCAACACCCCACTTCCCCACTTCCCCACTTCCCCAAAACCCTGCTCCCCTCTCCCCAATTCATAATTCATAATTCATAATTCCCACTTCCCCAACCCGCAACTAATTCGATCGAGCCATTTAATCACAGAAGCTTGTATACTTTTGTAAAAATTGCTTCTAGCTGACCTGTAGATTAATCGACGGAGTATTGATATATGTATATAGTTCAGGTTGCCTCTGAGTGCGCCCCAGTGATTAAAGCTGGGGGATTGGGGGATGTGGTATATGGATTGAGTCGGGAATTAGAAATTCGCGGTCATTGCGTGGAGCTAATCCTACCCATGTATGATTGTATGCGCTACGACCAAATTTGGGGCTTACACGAGGCTTATCGGGACCTGTGGGTGCCTTGGTACGGTGGGGCAATTCACTGTAACGTTTTTTGTGGTTGGGTACACGGGCGCTTGTGTTTCTTTATTCAACCCAATTCGGGGGATAATTTTTTTAATCGCGGTACTTACTACGGCTGTAAAGACGATAATATGCGTTTTGCTTTCTTCTCTAAAGCCGCTTTAGAATTTTTGCTCAGAAGTAATAAACGTCCCGATATAATTCATTGTCACGACTGGCAAACTGGTCTAATTCCGCCCTTACTTTTTGAAATTTATAAATATCATGGTATGGGCAATCAGCGCGTTCTCTACACCATCCATAACTTTAAACACCAAGGATTTGGTGGTGCGGAAATTCTCTGGGCAACAGGATTAAATAACGATCCTTACTACTTTAGCTATGCCCGAATGCGCGATAACTTCAATCCTTTTGTGATTAATTTTATGAAAGGTGGCATCGTCTTTTCCAACTATTTTAATACCGTCTCACCTCACCATGCTTGGGAAGCACACCACACCGATGTTAGTTATGGTTTAGGTCATACAATTCACCTGCATCAACAGAAATTTACTGGCATTCTCAACGGTTTAGATTACAATATCTGGAACCCGGAAGTAGATAAATTTATTGCTGCACCCTACGGTGTTGATAGCTTCTCCGAGAAGGCACGCAATAAGAAGGCACTGCGAGAAAGACTCTGGTTAAGAGATGAAGCAGAAAAACCCTTAATTTGTTATGTCGGTCGTTTAGATGACCAAAAAGGCGTACATTTAGTTCACCATGCCATGTATTATGCCTTAGCTCGCGGGGCGCAATTTGTCCTCTTAGGTTCCGCCACCGAATCGTTAATTAATAACTGGTTCTGGCACGAGAAAAATCACCTCAATAATAACCCTGATGTTCATATTGAATTGGGCTTTAATGAGGAATTATCTCACCTAATTTATGCGGGGGCCGATATGATTGTGGTTCCCAGTAATTTTGAACCCTGCGGACTGACACAAGTAATCAGCTTAAAATACGGAACCGTTCCCATCGTCCGGGGAGTTGGAGGTTTAGTTAATACGGTTTTTGATCGCGATTATGATACCTATCACAAACCGGAAGAACGCAATGGTTTTGTCTTTTTTGATCCCGATAATAATGCCCTCGAATCAGCCATGTCCCGGGCATTAGAATTGTGGTACACTCAGCCAGAAGAATTCCAAAAATTAGCGATTCAAGGCATGGAATGCGATTACTCTTGGAATCGCCCCGGGGAAGAATACGTTGCCCTCTATGAAATGATTCGCCACAAATAAACTGTCTTGTCTCTAGCAATTCCCTGGCAGTTGTCAACAGAAATTCGAGGAATATATTTGTTGAAATTACCGGGGGAATTGCTTTAGTTTTAACCGACTCTTAGGGTGCATCTCATTTTTGTAAATCTACCAAGTTAGGATTTTTACGGGGAAACTCTCGGCTAAAATTGGGCTTTACTTTTTTATCACTCAATCCAAGCTTTTGGGTAGGGTTGCAGAAGTGTTGAATCCTGCAATAAAACTTTACAATGTTTGGGTTTCACCCGGGTAAAATCCCTTGTTTATTGAGAATAGAGTCATTAACTGCTCAAATTTTGTATCATCAATGCCAATGCACAACTTGGACAATATCCTCAAAATCTTAACATTCAACACTTCTGGTAGGGTTGATTCATGAATCAACCCTACCCCGTTGGGGGCGTGGCGCGCCCCCAAACCCCCCGCGCATTAGGTTAACTGTGAGATGCTTAGACGCAATTGTTCATATTTTTGTACTAATTGAAGAGTCACTGATCATTGATGATTGTAGGTATTTCCGCAAATGTGAGATGCACCCGACTCTTAACCCCACCAACAAACTTTTTTAGTAAACCCTACCTAGTAGAGCAGAAATGTTAACTTTGCTTGGTATTCTTGGGTGAGGGGATGACTAAATCCCAAAATCTGAAATATGGCTAACATGGCTTTTCTTGCGCCATCCTGACGATATTTTCTACTTTCTTCCACCACGCTGATCAGTTGCTCTAAAGCGGCGGCATAATCTTCTTTTAAGGCGGAATTAATCCCAGTAAAAAATATCGGATCGAGGGGATTATTTTCTGGTTTTAACTGTTGAAATTCTAGGAGAGTTTTCCAACCTTTGATAACAGGATTTTCCTCTTTAATAGCACTGATTAATCGATAAGCATCTGACCATTTTTCCAGACGCATGAGAAATTTTACCGCCATAATAATTAATCGCGGTTCGTTGGGATATTTAGGGAAAAGACGATCAAATAATTGTTTAGCTGCGGGCAAATTATCGAGGGCGATCGCTTCTTGTATTTCTGCTAATCCTGTTTCTAATTCCGATTGTAAATCGAGACGGGAAAATAAGTCTCTAATTTGTTCTTCTGGCAAAGCACCGACAAAACAGGGTAACACATCTCCCTTGCTGACAATTCGCACATCGGGAACTCCTTCTACATCGAATTGTTCGGCTAATTGGGGATTTTTATCTATATCTATTTTTGCCAGGATAAAATTATATTCACTTGCTAGTTTTTCTAGCATCGGTTTTACCAACTTACAGGGTCCACACCAGAGGGCATAAAAGTCTAAAATCACTGTATTTAGATAGGATTTTTCGATCACTTCACTGTCAAAATTTGTCCCATCTACCTCGATAGAATATCCCATCTATTTCTCCTCTAATAACTTATTTTTCAGCTAGTTTTGTCTCACTTACCTCTTTTACCCAAAGGGCTAATCCTCCCCCTCGTCCCCGGGCTGCCATCATTGTTTCTGTGATCAGAAAATAGGTAAAAAATGCCTGTTTTTTGATACTTTCCTGATAAAAATTCGCTTCACTTACCTGGCCATTTCTAATAAAACCTGAATAGAGAGAGCGATTAAATAGGGTTAGGTTGAGCCGGGTAAAATCAAAGGCGAGAAGACGGGTTTTAGGAAAAAACTTAACTGGACCGCTTACAGATAGTTTTACTGCCCCTAAAAATATCTGATTGCTGACGGTTCCAGAGATAAATTCTCCTGATTCTAAGCTCTCATTTCTTTGATAAGAGATGGTAATTTTTAACCAGGATGGTAGATAGCGACCCTTACCCAAAACAATTCCCGCTCTCTTTTTCGCTTTTTGAGTTCCCGTGATCAAGTATAATCGCCAAGTACCGACTAAAGCCTCGAAAGTAAGATTTTCTTTAGTTTTTTTATTGTTTTTTTCTGTTGCTAAGAGAAATTCTAGCAATTGAGAGACAGGGGGGCGATTATTCTCCTCAAGTATTAGGGGTGAGTCGAGATTTCTAACCATGATTTCAGACAGTGCCAAAATATTTTAACTGAAGCTACCGAACTCGAAAAAGCGAGCGATAAACCGGTTGACCTTTATTATAAGTGGACTTTTCCCTCTCCGTCGCTACGGGGAAAATATTTTTCTCTAACCAGGGGGTTTGATGTTGCCGAACAAAATTAGGATGTGCTTGAAATCTCTCCGTCATTTCCAGGGCGATCGATTCCACATCCGACTGCAAAAAAACCCAGCCACCAGCTACCATATACTTAGCCAAAGCTGTTACTAATTCCGGTTGCACAACTCGACGCTTACTGTGACGCTGTTTAAACCAAGGATCGGGGAATTGAATCGACACCCAAAATAACTTATCTGGGGGCAAAGATTGCAGTAAAATTTCTGGGGAAACACTCATATTGCCAAAAACAAAAGCGAGATTACTTAATCCTAACCTTTCCCGTTCCTGATTCGCTTCAATTACCAAAGGTTGACGAATTTCAATGCCCAAAAAATTAATTTCTGGATATACTTGGGCCATTTGTAACAAAAATTTACCCCGCGCACAACCAATGTCAAGATGGAGAGGTTGCGTCAGATCCTGATAAACTTGATCCCAATCGGGGGGAGCGATCGGATGGCGATATTTATGACTTAAGGGATTGACGTGCTGACGAACGCGAACTTTAGCCAAAGATATTTTCTCCTCATTTCTCCTCGATCAATCTAGTTTACCGATATTTAGCCCAATTGAATGCGATGAATTTCCGTTTCGCCATTCTCAGCGATCCTCATATCGCTTTACCCACAACCATTTTGAACCATTCTAATCGCTTTCATCTGGTGGAAGTGAGTATTCCCGCTTTAAAAATTGTTTTAGACCATCTCATCACCCTTAACCTCGATTTTCTGCTGATTGCTGGCGATTTAACCCAAGATGGTGAACCAGAAAATCATCGTTGGTTAGCCGATTGTTTAGCCACTTTACCCTTTCCCGTCTATGTGGTGCCGGGTAATCATGATGTTGTCAGTTTAACCGCAACAGAAAACCAGATTGGTTTAGCAGATTTTCCCTTTTATTATCAACAATTTGGTTACGGCGACCCCGAACAAATATACTACCAAAAAGAAATTTTACCCGGAGTGCAATTAATCGGTCTTAATTCCAATCAATTTGATGAGCAAGGTAAACAAATTGGTAGTTTAGATGCGGAACAATTGCATTGGTTAAAACAGACTTTACCCGCGCTAAAAAACGATCTAGTGATGGTGATGATCCATCATAATGTTATCGAGCATTTACCCGGACAAAGCAATCATGAATTAGGTAAACGCTATATGTTGGCTAATGCGGTAGAATTGCTCGATATACTACAGGAAAACGGCGTAAAATTGTTGATTACTGGCCATCTCCACGTCCAAGATTTGGCTTTTACTAGAGGTATCTATGAAATTACCACCGGTTCCCTCGTCAGTTATCCCCATCCCTACCGGGTGCTAGAATATCGCGAAAACACGGTTGAATTAGCCATAGAATCTTTTCATCTGCAAAATATACCCGGATGGGAGAATTTACCCGCTATTTCTCGGCAATGGTTAGGCGATCGCTCTTATCCTTTTATGATGCGTTTATTAACCTGCCATCCCCTCAATCTTCCCGTGAGTCTAGCGGAGGAATTAGCCCCAAAATTACGCAATTTTTGGGCAGATGTAGCCCAAGGTGACACAATCTTCGATTTTAGCGATTTTCCGCCCCTAGTACGCCGTTATTTCTACGCTTTCAGTGCCATCGATCCCCTCGGTAATCCTCATTTTATCGACAATCAAGCTGTAATTAGTTTCAAGCATCAGTTTACTTATCAGCGCTCAGACTTGCTGGTAGAGTTGAGGGAATAGCTGCAATAAATAACTAACTATAGCTTATAGTTATGGTACGCAGCCGCTATATTGGGAGAAAATGTCCAAAAAAATCAATGGAAGCAATTAAAAAGGAATTTAAAAAAATCGGTTCTCTTACCCTGTTTTTTTTCTTGGCTTTCGGTTATATTCTTCTGATCATGAAATTATTTCTGGAAGAGTATTCGATTACCACCTACGTTTTGGGTAAGGCGATCGTAGGAGCGATCCTTGCGGCAAAAACCGTGGCCATTCTCGACGCAGCCATGAAGCTAGAATGGTTAGAAAATCGTCCCCGTTACCTTAGCGTTCTGTATCGAACCTTTGTTTATACCCTAGCAGCACTGATTCTCGGCTCGATCGAGGGTTTTTTGGAAGCTTATCGGGTAACGCGGGTAATTTCGGAGGCAATGGCCAAATTTTGGCAAAGGGAAAGTTTCTCTCAAATCCTTGCAGTTACTCTCTGTCTCGCAGTGGTTTTTTGTCTCCACAATCTCTGGCACGAAATCGAGCGCTATTGGGGTAAAGGCAAATTGAGAAAATTTTTTCTCAGTCGCTCCTAGAGTACAGCAGTTATCTTAATGGTGAGGTTTTCCTTTTGGGGAGTCGGGAGACTCCGAGACTCTGAGACAGTCTTGAATCATACTAAATCTGGTTATTAAAAACTGATTATTTATGACCCCTTTTGCCTCTTGCATGAGCAGAAAACGGGTTTCTCGGAGAAACCCGTTTTCTGTGCGTTACTCAACGGATTTAGTATCAGTTATCAAATCTGAGTTTTCAGTTCACTGATTACTGATTACTGTTCACTGTTCACTGAAAATACACCCCACTTAAGCAGTATGTGCGATCGCCCTATCTTTCGCGGGCAACCCCTGCTAGGATAAAATACGGGTGAAAAATTGCTAATCCAAGGAGTACAGACGTGATTGAACCTTTAGTGCTAGGGATTGTCCTAGGCTTAATTCCCATTACCCTAGCGGGTTTGTTCGTTGCCGCCTATTTACAGTACAAACGGGGCAATCAATTCGGCTTAGACTAAATCTAACACGCCAATCCCCCGAATTGAGACAATCTTCCGTCCAGCTAGGCACTAGACGGGAGATTTTTTGACATAGCAAATTTGCCGCTTAACAGATTGTGGCTGCCAGGGTTGCCATCCCTGCAAAACTTATCTGTCTTGGGAGAGCGATCGCCTGAAAGTAAGAACTAAACGGCTGTTAAACTAGGAAAACGAATGACAGTCTCCGTATATTCGGGAACCCATCCGGCGGTAGTGGTGAAGTAACGCACTGCTTTAACTCGTTTACTGGCAGTGAGGTGAAACCAGTGTTCGCTATGGGCGGGAACATTGATGTATTCTTGAGGTTGAATAGTTAATTCTCCCTGAGAACCATCGGGAAAGACGAAGCCAAAAACCCCCTCTCCATCAATGATATAACGCACCTCATCGTCAGCGTGGGTGTGACAGCGCTCGAATTTGGCCAGTAAAGTGTCGAGATTGGGAATTTCCGGGTGCAAAACGATTAAATCTCTAGCTTGATAACCCGCTTCTTGCTTTAGTTGCTCAAAATAACCGTCTAAGCTGGTTAAAACGATTTCTTTTTCTTCGTCAGTCAGAGAAGCTTGCTTAAGTAGCTGACGGGTGGCTTCGTTTTCGATCGGCCAATAGTTTAAAGTAACATTTAATTTAGCCAATTCCAGACTAATATCGGCTAACTGGGTATAAGTTGTCCCATTCTCTAAGCGTAGTATCGCCATTGGTTATCATCCTCAAGATTACTTTTTCCATTTTAAAGTTTTCCAGAGGCAAGCCGCTCGATTTTTTGCCCCTCGATCCCTTGCCAGTTCCTAGGATTTTCTGCTCAAAAATGCTATTATGGTCTGTATATGGGGAATTAGCTCAGTTGGTAGAGCGCTGCGATCGCACCGCAGAGGTCAGGGATTCGAGTTCCCTATTCTCCATTTTTCAGAGAGTAATTAGTCAGTGCCATAAGAGGTGTTATTTGAGAACTGTTGACTCTCTATATTCTCTGTGTGATAAGTTTAACTTATATAGGAGCGATCAATCTTTGTGTCTTTGTGGTTCGTTCCAGTCGCTCGCTGGCAAGACCGTGTCTTAGAATACATTTGACCCACCAAACCCAAGAGAGCCAACTGTTGACTCCCTCGACCCGACCTTCGTTGTCCTTCCCTCGAAATAACCAATGATTTCTCCAAACCAGTTTCGGATTGTTTGACAACTCTTGGGAAAAATACTGGCCGATTTTGCCAACATTCCGAGATGGATAGCACTGGTTCTTCGAGGTTTCGTAAATCGTTCTGAATTCTTCCTCTGATTCGTGCATCTCTTTCAAATTTCTGAATTAGACAAGCTCTGAAATATTGCCAAAAGTTTGAAGTGTTGCTAAAATCGGAGGGGAATCCCTCCCTTTGAAGTATAGACATTATGACTCGAAAAACATTAGCGAAGTTAATATCTTTTGCGTTCAGAGATAAGCTAGGATTATTCAAAATAGCGGTCGCATCTTCTTGTTTGATGATTGTTCCGCAGGGGCAAGTTAGGGCTGGATCTATTACCATATTAAATCCTAGCTTTGAAGACCCGATCGCTCCCCAACAGGAGTCGACCGGATACTATACCATTGGTCTTATCAGTAACTGGTATAGCGCACCTTCTGCTGGCCAGGTGCAGGGAGTTCTTGATCCAACCAAATCTCAAAATCTTACTGGCAGTGATATTTTTTACGGTCTACAACCGGTTCCCGATGGGAATCAAGTAGCCTACAGTAACGGGGGAACTCTCGCCCAGCAACTTTCCGCAGTTTTGCAACCGAACACGCAATATACTTTGCGTGGGTATGTCGGGCGCAGGAACGGTCTTGCCTTTCCAGCCAACAGTATCAAACTTTTAGCCGGAACTACGATTCTAGCCTCTAGCGATAGTGTTACTCCCGCGCCTGGAACTTTCTTACCTGTCACCGTTAACTATACCAGTGGTAGCATCGGTGATCCGCTCATCGGTCAGCCATTAGAAATTTATCTGTCGTCATTCGGAGTCCAGACGAATTTCGATAAGATAACCCTTGACGCTTCTCCCATTCCCGAACCTTCCGCAATATTAGGATTGCTAGGTTTCGGACTGTTGGGAATCGTTTCAACGTTAAAACAAAAACGATGATTTAACCGAAGTAGGGGGATCAAGTTTTGCGTCCCCCGCTTCCCGCACTAAATCTCTTCGAGATCGCACTTACCATGTGAACTACTCTCAAGGTCGTTGAGAGCTTTCTATTTCACGGGGGATTGCCTCAAGACGGACTTACCGCCCAGCTTTTGGTATTAGGGACTTGCGTAGGAATAATATCCCAGCTTTGAAAATCGCTCTGTAGAAGAATCAGACCAGCCCTAAATGGCACATTATCAAAGCGCAAGTCCCCAACATCTCGAAGGCTCTCCCCCTACTTAGTGTGATCAGCAAACCCCCGCAGCGCGGAGGGCGCAGGTTCCTTGCGCCCCTACAGTAACGGATTTTGTCCACAATGTAGGGGCGAACTGCGTTCGCCCAAAAGGTACATTATCAAAGCGCAAGTCCCAAAGATTATGAACCAGTGTCAACTTCCCAAAAAGGCGTTACTTTTATTTCTGGGGAGAATAGCAGAGGATTACTGACAGAAAAGCTAAAAGATTTCACTTGTGGTGGTAATTTTCCTTGAAAAAATGCCATTAATTCCTGATCATTTCTTGGTAAGTGACTAAGGATAACTCCATTAGCTGAATTATCTTGAACAAAGCGAAAATTGGCTTGAGTTCCATCGAGATAATTAACTTTAATAGACCTCTTGCATAAATCCGAAAACAAACGATAGAAACAATAATGGGAGGGACTTTCAGTTAATTATTTATTAGTAGTTGATAATCTTCAAAAATGTTACTGTACAAGGATCGACTTA
>SFAU01000197.1 GCA_007096045.1 Microcystis novacekii Mn_MB_F_20050700_S1
CCCCTAAAAAATCGGCAACAAAAGCATCCTAACTCTACTTTTTGCTTCAAGATTTTTGATTTCAGCTATTTTCATAAGGCTGGATTATTTTTAGGCGAATTTTTTAGTCTAAACTACAGTTTATTAAAAATGATGGAAAACGTGCAGCTTTTCCCCCCCCCTATATATGCTCTATGCTTATACCCCCATAGCACCGGCAAAGACAAGAATTCAGCCGATTTATATAACAGAAAAACGCCTCGGTATTAGGGGGTATCTTCTTAGTACCCTGTTACTGCTCTGGACTCGATTAGCTTATTATATGCTCAGGGATGAAGACGGCAAAATTGACGATAATATTCAATTTAAGCCAAAATTGCTCCTGAGCATGGATCAACCATTAGCTCAATATATGGAGTAGGTCAACCAGTTAGAACCGTCTCGATGGTCAACGGAGGCAGTCGCCATGTAACAAGTGACACCGTCAAGGATGAAAGCGGTAGCCTCCCCGCCCCCCTGCTTCCCAGACTTCCCACTTCCCACCTGCCACTTCCCACTTTCAAGGTAGGAGGAGGAGGTTGGGAAGAGGCTCTCCGTCAACTCTTGAGGAGTCGTGCGTTTCATTTTTGAGTTGGCGCAATAATTCCCCTTTCGCGTTCCTTTCCAGTTTCCACGCTTCGTTTACCTGACAGAGGTGATAAAACTGCTCATCCGTCAGATTCCCTCGCTCAAGAATGGCAGCGATCGCTGCCATTCTTGCCTCCTGAAATTTCCTCTAATAACTTCTCTAAACCCGTCACAAAATAGACCTCTTGTGAAAATCAAAAATTGTTGTTAGGGTTAGGAGTCGGTCGTCAGTAGTCAGGAGAATTAAGAATGAATAATAATCAATTAAATGGTCTATAGCGTTTCTGATTCACAAGAGGTACATTCCCGATCCTGAACAGCTTAATCAGCAAAGGTTTAACTGTGCCGCACAGATGCGAGAACCGCTATATTTACAGATTTTATGCAATTTAATCCTTATTTTTGCCGTTTTTAAACCCTCAAAAATTAATTATGCAAGAGGTTTAATGACGATATTTCTTAAATTACCCTAGTTTTTGACCGAATAATCCATGGATATTATTATGTGTTAATCTCATCTTTACATATCAAAACCCTAAATCGTCGAAGGAGACAATGGCCGCTAATTCTCGGAATAAATCGCCCCTTTTTCTCGGCTGTTCTGGCAGGATCGCTATTTTTTGCCTCTTGATGTTATTATCGGCGGCAATAGGCTGGTTAATCGGGAAACAGTGGGTTAAACACAGTAATCAACCCCAAACCGTTAAACCCGTTTTTGCCACGGAAGAAAATAATTTTAATTCTGCCACAGATCGGGCATGGCAACGGAAAGCCGAGATGAGAAAGCGCCGTCTAGAGTTGGGGATTGATGGTCGGTTTTTTAAAAATCTCGTCAATGAATTGTTTAGCCTCCGCTATGGGGATATCAAAGAGGAAAAACAGAAACAGGAACAAAGAGATATTCTAGCAGCAGAAATCCTCGATCGCTTAGAACGTCTCGATTCTGGCACTAGAGAAGCATTAGGTAGCTACGACGAGCAACAGCGACAAAAGTGGCGAGAACAAGTAAATCAATTACGCTTAAGCAGTAAAGTTCTCAATTTACTCACTGATACTGCTTTTTTTCAGTTATTTCCCGAATTGACAGAAAGACCAAATTTTGATAAAAGTCTGGGGCAACTGTGGAGTGGCTTGGCCTGGAATCAGTTACAATCGTTACAGTCTGGCCTATCTTACCAAGCGATCGAAAGTTTAGACGCGGGAGGAGAGGAGATGATCGAGGCAATTCTCAACGAGGGACAAGGAAAAGCCTATGCAATAAAATTGCGTTCCGGTAATCGGTTAGACTTAAATTTAGAGGCGGAAGGCGAAGTTTTACTATCTTTCTACTCTCCCAGTGGCAAGGTCACTCTCTTAGACAAGTCTAGCGATCGGCAATGGTCTGGTCAATTACCCGAAGAGGGATTTTATGAATTAGTTATTCTCCCCCAGTCTTCTACCCCCGTTAACTTTCGCTTGCAGTTAAAAGTAAGTCAATAAGGAGTCAGTATTCAGGAGACAGCTTTTATGTATTCTCCCCACTTCCCCAACCCCTAATCCGCTTTTTTACTTTTTCCCCATGTCTCTAACTTTCCAAGCTGTTATCGCTAAATTAAATGAATTTTGGGCTGCTCGCGGTTGTTTAGTTGCTCAACCCTATGATACTGAAAAAGGTGCGGGAACCATGAGTCCCCACACTTTTTTAAGGGCAATTGGTCCGGAACCTTGGGCCGTTGCCTATGTGGAACCCTGTCGTCGTCCTACGGATGGCCGTTATGGCGAAAATCCCAATCGTTTTCAGCATTACTATCAATATCAAGTCCTCATTAAACCCTCTCCTGATAATATTCAGGAAATCTATTTAGACTCCCTCCGGGTGTTAGGAATTAACCCAGAAGATCACGATATTCGCTTCGTGGAAGATAACTGGGAATCTCCCACCCTCGGCGCTTGGGGTGTGGGTTGGGAAGTGTGGTTAGATGGTATGGAAATCACCCAGTTTACCTACTTTCAACAGTGTGGGGGTATCGATTGTCGTCCCGTGGCGATCGAAATTACCTACGGTTTAGAAAGATTAGCCATGTATCTGCAAGATGTGGAGGCAATTAATAAAATTCAATGGAATGAAAATATCCTCTATGGCGATATTTTTTTGCAAAATGAAATCGAACAATGTACCTATAATTTTGAGGCTTCTAATCCTGAATTATTGTTTAGTTTATTCAGTTTATATGAACAGGAAGCTAAACAATTAATCGATCGCTCTCTGGTGATTCCCAGTCTAGATTATGTTCTCAAATGTTCCCATACTTTTAATTTACTCGATGCTAGAGGTGTGATTGCTGTAGCTGAAAGAACCCGTTATATCGGCAGAATTCGCAATTTAGCTCGACAGGTTGCTCAATTGTATTTACAGCAACGAGAAGCTTTAGGTTTTCCCCTACAAACGGTTTAGCCATCTGGTGCATCGCCAAAGATGCACCCCTACCAATTGTACTGCTCTTCTTTTAATAACTTCCTTTTATCAAAAATCCTATTTAAAAGTTATGGGAGAGTGGGTAAGAAAAAAAGATGTTAGTGATAACATCTTTTTGGCATTTTTTACAATTTAACTTCAATATCAACCCCGGCGGGTAAATCTAATTTCATCAAAGCATCGATTGTCTTAGAAGAGGGTTGGTAAATGTCAATAATGCGGCGATGGGTGCGGGTTTCAAAATGTTCACGGGAGTCCTTGTCAACGTGAGGGGAACGCAGGACACAATAAATCTTTCTTTTTGTCGGTAGGGGAATCGGTCCGATTGCGGTGGCGTTAGTTCTATTGGCAGTATCGACAATCTTCTCACAGGAAGTATCGAGTAAGCGCTGGTCAAAAGCTTTCAAACGAATGCGAATTTTCTGTTGTTGTAGCGTAGCCATAATTTCACCTATTGCAATTGTCAAGGTACAAAATAAAGACAGTAACGGAGCAGTTTTTTGTCATTAACTGCCCCGTTAATTAGTGGATTAGCCTACTTGATAATTTTCGAGATAACGCCAGAACCGATGGTACGACCACCTTCGCGAATAGCGAAGCGCATACCCTGTTCAATAGCGATCGGGTTGATCAGTTCCACGGTCATTTTGATCCGATCCCCCGGCATGACCATGTCTACGGTGTCTCCCTCGTCGGAGGTGTAGTCTTGGATAGTGCCAGTTACGTCGGTTGTGCGTACATAGAACTGGGGACGATAGTTTTTAAAGAAAGGAGTGTGACGACCACCTTCTGCTGCAGTTAACACATATACCTCACCTTCAAACTGGGTGTGGGGTTTGATTGTACCCGGTTTAGCGATCACCATGCCGCGCTCGATGTCGGTTTTTTGGATACCACGCAGGAGGATACCAGCGTTGTCACCGGCCATCCCTTGATCGAGACTTTTCTTAAACATTTCGATCCCGGTCACGGTGGTGGGGCGAGTTTCTTTGATCCCGACTAATTCCACGTTATCACCCACTTTCACAATACCGCGTTCGATCCGACCGGTAGCCACCGTCCCCCGACCAGTAATCGAGAATACGTCTTCTACCGCCATCAGGAAGGGTTTATCGATATCCCGTTGGGGGGTGGGGATATAGCTATCCACCGCGTCCATTAATTCATAAATCGCATCTACCCACTCGTTTTCGCCTTTTTGGGCCTTGGGATTTTTGGTCATGTATTCGAGGGCTTCTGTAGCAGAACCGGCAATAATGGGGATATCGTCGCCGGGGAAGTCGTACTCGCTGAGAAGTTCGCGCACTTCCAGTTCCACGAGTTCCAGTAATTCCTCATCATCCACCATATCTTTTTTGTTGAGGAAGACCACCAGGTTAGGTACACCCACCTGACGAGCCAGCAGGATATGTTCCCGGGTTTGGGGCATCGGGCCATCAGCAGCCGAGACCACGAGAATACCACCGTCCATCTGTGCCGCACCGGTGATCATGTTTTTTACATAGTCCGCGTGGCCAGGGCAGTCAACGTGTGCATAGTGGCGATCAGCGGTTTCGTACTCAACGTGAGCGGTGTTGATGGTGATCCCGCGAGCCTTTTCTTCGGGAGCGGCATCGATTTCATCGTATTTTTTAGCTTTGGCATTACCTAGGGCTGCTAGGGTCATAGTGATAGCGGCGGTGAGGGTAGTTTTGCCGTGGTCAACGTGACCGATCGTACCGATGTTAACGTGGGGTTTCGTCCGTTCAAATTTAGCGCGTGCCATTTACTTTCTGTTCCTTTGTTTTTTTTCTTCTTCAGGTGGGTGAACAGTAATCAGTTACCAGAGATCAGTTTTAAGTTAACAGTTATTAGGGTTGACCGATCGAATTTAAATGATCGGTTTGTCATCACTGCTCACTGGTCACTGATTAGCCGTTCCCTTTACTTTTGGTGATAATCGCCTCGGCCACGTTGCGGGGGACTTCTTCGTAATGGCTAAATTCCATGGTGAAGATGCCGCGTCCTTGGGTTTTGGAGCGAATATCAGTGGCGTAACCGAACATTTCCGCTAGGGGAACTTTAGCGGAGACTTTGGCGATACCAGTCTCGGTTTCTTGACCTTCGATTTGTCCCCGACGGGAGTTAAGATCACCGATGACGTTACCGATGAAGTCTTCGGGTACTTCCACTTCGACTTTCATCATCGGTTCGAGGAGAACGGGGGAAGCTTTCATCACCGCTTCCTTGATTGCCATGGAACCGGCAATCTTAAAGGCCATCTCGGAGGAATCCACATCGTGGAAAGAACCATCTACTAGGGTTGCTTTCAGGTCGATGACAGGATAACCCGCTACGATCCCCGATTCGCAAGCTTCTTTCATCCCCTGTTCTGACGGGTTGATGTATTCTTTGGGGATAGCACCACCGACAATTTTGGAGACGAAGACAAAGCCCGAACCCGGTTCACCCGGTTCCAGTTCGATGACGACGTGGCCGTACTGTCCTTTACCGCCACTTTGACGGATAAATTTACCCTCGGCCCGCACGGGTTTCCGCACGGTTTCCCGATAGGCAACTTGGGGAGCGCCCACGGTTGCTTCGACTTTGTATTCCCGCAGCATTCGATCGACGAGGATCTCTAGGTGCAGTTCTCCCATCCCGGCGATTACCGTTTGATTGGTTTCGGGATCAACTTTGACCCGGAAGGTGGGATCCTCATCGGAGAGAGCTTGCAGAGCTTTGCTGAGTTTCTCGATGTCCTGTTTGGTTTTCGGTTCCACCGCCACGGAGATAACCGGTTCGGGGATAAAGAGGGATTCTAGGATAATCGGGGTTTTCTCATCACAGAGGGTGTCCCCAGTAATGGTGTTTTTCAGTCCGATCGCCGCTCCTAGATCACCGGCGCGCAGTTCATCCACTTCAATCCGTTCGTTGGATTTGAGGACGATCAGGCGAGCGATCCGTTCTTTGGTTCCTTTGGTGGAATTGTAGGCGTAGCTGCCTTTGGCTAGTACACCGGAATAGACCCGCAGGAAGGTTAAACGACCGAAGGGATCGGCCATGATTTTGAAGGCGAGAGCCGAGAAGGGAGCATCATCTTTCGCTTCCCGGATTGCCTCGCTGCCATCGGGAAGAATCCCTTTAACGGCGGCTACTTCCGAGGGTGAGGGCAGATAATCTACCACGGCATCGAGGAGCAGTTGTACCCCTTTGTTTTTGAAAGCCGAGCCGCAGAGAACGGGAACAATCGTACCAGCAATCGTCCCTTCTCTGAGACCGCGTTTGATTTCGGCTTCGGTGAGTTCTTCACCTTCTAGATATTTTTCTAGGAGTTCTTCATCCGCTTCCGCTACGGCTTCCACTAGCTGCAGACGGAATTCTTCGGCCTTTTTCAATAAGTCTTCGGGAATGTCGGTTTCTTCTATGTCTTTCCCTAGATCGTCCTTATATATATAGGCGCGCATCTTGACGAGATCAACGATCCCGCTCAGTTCGCTTTCTGCGCCGATCGGCATTTGGATGGGAACGGCGTTAGCTCTAAGGCGATCTCTTAATTGTTCGTAAACTTTGAAGAAGTTCGCTCCCGTTCTGTCCATTTTGTTGATAAAGGCAATCCGGGGTACTTTGTACCGATCGGCTTGTCTCCAGACGGTTTCCGATTGGGGTTGTACACCACCAACAGAGCAGAAAACCGCTACTACTCCATCGAGTACCCGCATGGAACGTTCCACTTCAATGGTGAAATCGACGTGGCCAGGGGTATCGATGATGTTGATGCGATGATCTTGCCAACTGGTACTGATGGCGGCGGCGGTGATGGTGATTCCCCGCTCCCGTTCCTGTTCCATCCAGTCGGTAATTGCCGTTCCGTCGTGGACTTCACCCAGTTTATGGGCGACTCCCGTGTAGAACAGGATTCTTTCTGTTGTCGTTGTTTTGCCCGCGTCTATATGAGCGGCGATTCCGATGTTTCGCACTCTCTCTAGCGGGATAGTCCGTGCCACAGCAACCTCCTTGCTTTGCTTGCCAGTGATGGGGTTTTGTTCTAGGATTTTTTACACTATTTACAATTCTATACTTTTCTTGACAGTTTTTTGGCGGCAGCGGTGTGATCCACCGCCCTTAAAGTATCTTTAAAGTATCTTTCTTAGTAACGATAGTGGGCAAAGGCTTTGTTGGCCTCTGCCATCCGGTGGGTTTCTTCCCGTTTTTTGATCGTGCCGCCGGTTTCATTGGCCGCATCCATGATCTCGTTGGCCAGTTTACCTGCCATGGTTTTGCCGCCTCTGGTTCTGGCATAATGGACTAACCAACGTAGTGCTAATGTACTACCACGATTGCTGCGTACTTCCATCGGGACTTGATAGGTAGCGCCACCGACCCGGCGGGCTTTCACTTCCACCAGGGGAGTGGCGTTTTTAACGGCTTTTTCAAATACTTCTAGGGGTTCTTGACCGGTACGTTCGCCGACGGTTTTCAGGGCATCGTAAACGATGTTAGCGGCCAGGGACTTTTTGCCCGAGCGCATGATCCGGCGGATGGTCATGCTGACTAAACAGCTATTGTAAACGGGATCGGGGGGAATAGGACGTTTTTTGACGTTTTTACGGCGAGACATCGGAATATTCCTGAATTTTCTAGGTTAACTTTAACTTTTGCTTGACAGTCGGATGATTACAGCCCATCTCAAACCCCCTCCTGCGAGTTTTCAGTCTCTTGGGTTAACTTTGACCGACTCGGTGGGAGTATTTTTTTTGGTTAATCAATTCCCTGTTTATTTAGCGGCGGGTTTGGGGCGTTTGGTTCCGTACTTAGACCGCGCCTGTTGACGGTTTTTCACCCCGGTGGCATCAAGGGTGCCGCGAATGATGTGATATCTGACTCCGGGTAGGTCTTTGACCCGACCGCCCCGAATGAGGACGACGGAGTGTTCTTGCAGGTTATGACCGATGCCCGGGATGTAGGCTGTCACCTCAAATCCAGAGGTCAAACGCACCCTAGCCACTTTCCGTAGGGCTGAGTTGGGTTTTTTCGGTGTGGTGGTATATACTCTTGTACAAACTCCCCGACGTTGGGGGCATTGTTTGAGGGCAGGAGATTTGGTTTTTCTTTTCGCTTTGGATCTTTCGTCGCGTATTAATTGCTGAATGGTGGGCATGATAGGGCTGTATCTAAGGTTACTCTGAACTCCTTTTACCGAAGGTCAAATCGTTGACAAAAGGTCATTATACCAAATTGTCGCTGTTGTTGTCAAGTCGCTTATTGTGCTTTTCTCCGGTTTAGATGTTAGAGATTGTCTTTTTCTTGGGCAGCGTCGGCACTGAATTTGAGCGTTATTAGGCGATAAAACCACAGTTTCCTTGTTGTGGCCCGATGGTGCAATTGTAGCCATAATTATCACCTGATTAATCGGCTAATATCTGAAAAACTGTCTCTAGCTAACCTCATTTTCAGAACTGGTGTCTAGACTATTAGCTCTTAACGCTATATTTAGAGCTTGTGTACTGGATGCACCACAGATGTGCTGCCATAAAATATTGTTAACCCTAAAGGTTAACAATATTACAAGGGTCATCTACAATGGATATTGTATTTAAGGAAAAAAAATTTGAGAACGAATGCAATAGCCAAAGGCTGCTGAAAAAACAGTATGGAGAGAAGATGGCTAAGAAAATCAGGCAAAGACTCGACGACTTAAAAGCAGTTATTGTCCTGGAGGAAATGCGATCGCTACCGGGACGTTGCCACGAATTGTTATATAACCGTGCTGGACAACTATCTTTAGATTTAGTTCATCCCCTCAGACTAATTTTTGAGCCGGCTAATATACCGATTCCTCGAAAAGCAGACGGGGGAATTGATTGGAAGAAAGTAACCGCAGTCGTAATTATTGGCATAGATGACACCCATGACTAATACTATTGAGAACAGATATGCACCAGATTTTGTTTCTCCACCAGGAGAAACCCTTGCCGAAATCCTAGAAGAAAGAAATATGTCTCAATCGGAACTTGCCCAACGCATGGGCAGACCGAAAAAGACTATCAATGAGATCATAAAAGGTAAAGCGGAGATTACTATCGATACCGCTTTACAGATAGAGTTAGTGTTAGGAACTCCCGCCAGTTTCTGGATAGAGCGCGAAAGACTTTATCGGGAATATTTAGCGAGAAAAAACGAGAATCAAAGATTAAAAGGTTATTTAGGCTGGTTAAAACAAATTCCTTATCGCCAGATGACTGAATTAGGCTGGCTCAAGTTTGATGAGGATAAAATAGAGCAATTACGAGAGAGCTTGAATTTTTTTGCCGTTGTCTCCCCTGAGCAATGGGAGGAGATTTGGGGGATAAATTTATCGATTGATTTTAGAAAGTCTCAGGCATTTGATAGCGATCGAGGGGCAATAACAGCATGGTTACGTCAAGGAGAAATAGAGGCATCGAAAATTAATTGTGCTGATTACAACGAGTTGAAATTCAGAGATGCCTTGCAGCAAATTCGTTCGTTAACTGTTAAGTCGATCGAAGTATTTCAACCGCAAATGATCGAGCTTTGTGCGGCAGCGGGAGTTGCCTTGGTTTTTGTTCCTGAACTTCCGAAAACAAGGGTATGCGGTGCTACCCGTTGGTTAGGTTCTCAGAAAGCTTTAATTCAATTGAGCGATCGATACAAAACCAATGATCATTTTTGGGTTTCTTTTTTTCATGAAGCTGGTCATATTTTATTACATGGGAAACGAATTTTATTTTTAGAGGGGCAAGATATTCAAGATAAAATTAAAGAAAAAGAGGCGGATATTTTTGCGGCTAATTTCTTAATTGATTCCAGAGATTGGCAGAGATTTATCGCCAATAATTCTCTAGGTAAAAAAGCTATTAATCAATTTGCCGAACAACTAGGAATACACCCTGGTATTATTGTGGGTAGACTGCAACATGAGCAAATTATTTCTCATCAAAACTGCAATGATCTCAAGGACAAATATTGTCTAAATAGGCAAGATTCCTTTTTGGTATTGACGAGCGACTCCCCAAAAGGAAAACTTCCTATCTCACCCTTGAGATAACTGCTGTAAGCGGAGATTACTATGGATAAATTTGGCAATAACTGACAAAATTGCGATAAAATCAAAAAAAGTCAGGGAGAGGATAGTTATGCTCGATCTTGCGAAATTAGCGGCAAAAATGCCCGGGATTAGTCAACATTTTCAACAGGAAGTGGCAGCTAGTCGCGAGCGAGTGCAGCGAGCGAAAATTCTTTTAGAACAAGCGCAACAGCAACAGGAAAAACTATTAGAACTCTATCATAACTGGCACGATCGCCTAATTTTCTCCGTAGCGCTACCGATCGAACCTCTCGACACCCGCGTTAGTATCCTTCCCGCTCCCGAAAGTCATAGCGTTTTTGCCACGGATGGTTCCCAAATTGCCCCTTCTCACCACGAAATCGCCTACTGTTATCTAATTAATGTCGGTAGGATCATGTTGCACTATGGTCAAAATTTGCACCCTCTCCTCGATAGCATTCCCGAAGTCTATTACAAATCGGAAGACCTCTACATTTCTAAACAGTGGGGTATTCGCGTCGATGAGTGGATGAGTTATCGTCGGACGGTATTAGAAAGCCAAATGTTAGCAGAAATGGCTACTCGTTGGGTAAAACCCCCTGGCGCCCATTATGAACCAAATTTAGCCCTTGTGGATGGTTCTTTGATCTATTGGTTTATCGATAGTCTTCCCCCAGAAGCAAAAGATTTAATTTTGCCACCGATTTTTCAGTCTTGGGACGATTTAAAATCAGCTAGAATTCCGCTTATGGGTTATATTAGTGCTTCTCGTAGCACGGAAAGCTTAAATTTGCTGCGTTTACAGTCTTGTCCCCATGATAGTCCCAATTGCTTGATCAATTGCGGTGATTTAGACCCAGACAAAACCCCTTGTCGGGTGATTGATCCTCTCCGGGATGCTTCTCTCTGGGGTTATTTATTGGAACCGGGGCAAAGAAGTCCTTTTTGGCGCAGTTCTTTGAAGATTCTCGATCTTTATGGGGATGAACATCGCATTTACTTCTGTTATCTCCATGTGGGGACGGAAATCGCTAGGGTAGAGGTTCCTGCTTGGGTGGTGGAGGAGGGAGAATTACTCGATCGCTCTTTGAGTATTTTACTGGCCCAGGTGTTAAAAGGTTATGGTTATCCGATCGCCTTAGCGGAAGCGCACAATTTAGCGGTGATTAAAGGTGGCGATCGTTTGCGTTTTTTTGCCCTTTTGGAACAACAGATGATTAAAGTTGGTTTACAGGATGTGGGAACGTCTTATAAGGAAGCGAGAAAACGCAGTAGTATCGCTTAATTGAGGAGGCAGCAGATGGGGCTAAATCCAGTTATTGCGTGAGTGCCTCTCTTGATATTGTAGCCCATACTCAACGGATTTAGTATTACTTCCCACTTGATCACTCAATCCAGGTCTTTGGGGGGTTCTACCCCCCAAACCCCCCGTTGGGGGCGTGGCGCCGCCCCCAAACCCCCCGCGCATTAGTTTTTCGGTGGGATGCTTACAGGCAGCTGCTGACACATCTGTAATCATTTAAGAGTCACTCCACTTCTATGAGTGCTTCTCCTGATATGTAGCTTATACTCAACGGATTTAGCATGATTGACGAACTTGCGTTATTTCAGCTTCTATTTTCAAGTCAGGAGACTGGGAGCAAAGAGGTGGTCACTGATAACTGAAAAAGGTGGGAATTACCCACCTTAAACTTGATTTTTGGTGAATTTTCTAGCGACTGCTACGATCTTGGTCTAAGACACTAACGGGGAAATTATTATAACTAACGTGATGTTTGCTGGTTTTTTGAATTTCTTCTTTGATTTGATCTAGATCAACATAGCGATCGGCTACATTAATTAAACTATCACTGGTCATCGATCGCAAACTAACCACTTCCACTCGCGCACCACGGTAACTGACGGAATCGGCAGCATAGGCTAAATCCCCATCACCACTGACAATAACTGCGGTATCATAGGAACCGACTAGAGCCATTAAATCCACGGCGATTTCCACGTCGAGATTGGCTTTTTTGGAACCATCGGGTAATTGTACTAGATCTTTAGCGATGACTCGATAACCGTTGCGACGCATCCAGAGGAGAAATCCCTGCTGTTTTTCGTTAGTGCGATCAACTCCAGTATAAAAGAAGGCGCGCAAGAGACGAGAACCAGCAGTTAAACGACAAAGTAATTTGGTGTAGTCAATTTCGATACCTAATTGCAGAGCCGCATAGAATAAATTGGAACCATCGATGAAAATCGCCACACGACCGCGATTTTCTAACACTTGTTCGGGGGTGAAGACTGGGGCTGTGTCATAATCATCAAACATTTTTTTTCCCTCGTTTGTTAAAAGTTTAGTGTTGAGTGTTTGCCAGTTGTATCCCAAAGGACAACAGACCTTAAAAAATAGAGTTATCAAAAAATTCCTTTAGGAATCGTTTAACGGCAGTTCTAGTTTAGAAAAGATCGGTTCAGCTGTTCCTAGTTGTGGATTTGTGGGTAATCCCCATTGACAGTGTTGGGAAAAAGAGACACCATCAGGGAAGTTTTCCCCATCCTCCGACCTGAAAGTATTAAAATCAATAACAAAACCTAGTTGTTGATAAATTTTACTGCTCAAGGTCGGTATTATCGGTGAGAGTAGGTAGGCAGAGAGTCTTACGGATTCCAAAACTGCGTAGAGGACTTGTTCTACCGCTGCTTGTTGTTTCTGTTTAAATAAACTCCAGGGCGCACTCTCATCGATAAACTTGTTACTAGCGCGAATTAACGCCAATATTTCCTCACAGGCTTGATTAAATTGTAGCGCATCATACTTCTGTTCAACAATAACCCCTAGATTGATCCCCATATTCTTAAGATGATTGTCGTTGGGGATATCTATGCCAGTCAACTGGGGGGGGATATTTTGGCAGTATTTTTTGACCATGCCTAGGGTGCGATTGAGGAGGTTGCCTAAATCGTTGGCTAAATCCGCGTTAAGAATATTAACAAATCTGGTTTCCTGAAAATCGCCATCCTGTCCTAATTCAATCTCTTTAACGAAATAGTAACGGACGGCATCGGCTCCATAGCGATCAACCAAATCGAAGGGATCGAGGGTATTACCGAGACTTTTGCCCATTTTCCGCCCGTCTTTGGTCAAAAAGCCGTGGCCGAATACTCTTTTGGGCAAGGGTAAACCGGCTGACATTAGCATAGCCGGCCAATAAATGGCATGGAATCTTAATATATCTTTACCGATCAGATGCAGATCGATCGGCCACCATTTGGCCAAGGCATTTTCTAGGGTGGGTTCGTCTTCGGGGTCGAGAAGGGCGGTAACATAGCCAAGAAGGGCATCAAACCAAACGTAGATGGTATGCTGACCATCGTGGGGAATGGGAAACCCCCAAGCGACATTAACCCTAGAGATGGAGAAATCCTGTAGTCCTTGGTTGACGAAGTTGAGAACCTCATTACGTCGGCTTTCTGGTTGAATAAAATTGGGTTGTTCTTGGTAAAGTTGTTCTAGTTGTGCTTGGTATTTAGAGAGACGGAAAAAATAGTTTTCCTCGTCGCGCCATTCGGCGGCCAGGTTAGTATGAATGGGACAACAGCCATTATCTAACAGTTCTCTTTTTTCCTTAAATTCTTCACAGGCGACGCAATACCAACCCTGTTGGCGATCGAGATAGATATCGCCCTTTTCCCAGACTCTTTCAAAAAATTCGTTAACAATTGCCTGATGACGGGGGGCAGTGGTACGACTAAAGCGATCATACTGGATCTGTAGCTTTGCCCAGAGATTGGCAAAACTGGTGGCTATGCGATCGCAGTGTGCCTGGGGATCGAGTCCTTTGGCTGCCGCAGTCCGTTCGATTTTCTGTCCGTGTTCGTCGGTTCCTGTGATTAGGAGAACAGAATTGCCCTGTAACCGCTTCCATCGTGCCATAACATCCGCTACGATCGTCGTGTAAGCACTACCGATGTGAGGGACATCGTTGACATAATAAAGAGGTGTTGTTAAAGCAAAGGTTTTTCGCTCATTCAAATCATTCATGAAATTTATTTTTTTAAATAGACGAGGCTGCCGCAAGGCTGATCCGTAGATGATTGGGAGATAATCCCCATATTTTATAATCCTCTAATTCTGTTTTATCCTTTAGTTGTGGTCTAAGTCAATAAAAACAATCTTAAGGCCGATTTTTTTTTCCATGACGCTGCTTACCCCCCTATCTACCTCTCGTTTAATTCTTGATACCACACGCACGAGTCTGTTTACCGTCGGTCAAGAAAATCTACCCGGCCAAGGAGTGGCGATCGTGGTAAGTAACCATCGCAGCTTTTTGGACGCGCCGATTTTAATTCAAGCTTTGGGCAAAACTATCCCGATCGCCTGTCATCACTACATGGGAAAAACGCCGCTTTTACGGGAATTAATTGGAGAATTGGGCTGTTTTCCCTTTGATACTCCCGAAAAACGCCACCGGACTTTTTTTCGGCAAGCAACGGATTTTTTACAGTCCGGACAATGGATCGGTTTATTTCCGGAAGGTGGATCGCCGATGTTAAATTTGACTTATCCTCGTCAAATTAGCCGTTTTCAAAGCGGATTTGCCCATTTAGCCCTGCGTTGTCCCGTGGAGAATCTATTTGTCTTACCTGTGGCTATTCTCTCCGAGTCGGAAACTGCTATTAGTCCTTTTCCCGTGCGTTGGCTACGCTGGTTAGATAGCACAGAACCTTTATTCGATCAAGATGGTTGGCATCCCGTTGTATTTTATCATCGTGTTAAGGTGGCGATCGGTCGTCCCTACCCGATTACTGAGAGCGATCGCTCAGATTATCAGGGTAAACAAGGAAAAACAGCGATTAATCGTTTAATTGGTCATTGTGAGTCGGAAATTGGCGATTTATTGCTGAAGGGCTAAGTCAGGAGACTCCGAGATAGGAGGCAGCCTTGAATCAGTTATCAGTTATCAGTTATCAGTTATCAGATGTGAGTTTTCAGTTCACTGATTACTGTTTACTGTTCACTGAAAATACTTCCCACTTCCTAAATCATAATTCATAATTGATAGTGGAGTGATTTGTTATAAGTAGGGTTTGCTGAAAAAGTTATTGAAAAGTACAGGTCTCTTAATCAATGATTTCACTTAGCTACAAGCATAAGCTTTAGTTGTTGATTAATCTCTAAGTTATAACTTATTGTCATCATTGACCGAGAAAAAGTGCGGTTTTTCCATTTCAGACATAAAAAAGCCCAAAAAACCTGCCGAAGCAGGGTAGAAAGATTGATAACCAAAAAAGTGACAGAAATGGCTGTTTGAGAAGTTGAGGGAAGTTTTGCCATCACGCGATTGAGGCTAAATCTTCTTTTAGCTTG
>SFAU01000198.1 GCA_007096045.1 Microcystis novacekii Mn_MB_F_20050700_S1
CTCCACAAAAGCGTTTAAACTCTTCTGGATTCAAATTTTTTACTTTTTCGTAAGTCATGGTTTTTCTGAGTGTTTTACTTTATTTTACATAATCAGTTCCTATTTTTGCAGGAGGTCTACTGTTAAAAACGGATTAGGCGGCACTAGCGTAACTGTTCTAGCTCACAAAGCGAAGTGCGGAATAGGGGACAGAAGCATGAGCAAAATTACTGGTTTTGGGTTACTCTTGTGTATAGACCGCTCGCCCGCCCCTTGCGGACTTGACTGACAAATTTTGTTAGGATCGGATAAAAATTGTCCTGTTTCATCCTGGGCAAGATTAGACGAGGTAAAAAGCCCGTTTCTAATTTGGGGATAATTTTTGTGAACGATTGTACCCTATTAACTATCGTTATTATTAGAGCGTCATGGGAAAAGTCATCGGCATCGACTTAGGGACAACCAACAGTTGTGTTGCGGTACTCGAAGGAGGTCAACCGATTATAGTTCCCAACTCGGAAGGGGGAAGGACAACTCCTAGTATCGTCGGATTCGGCAAGGGCCAGCGCCTAGTGGGACAACTGGCCAAACGTCAGGCGGTCACTAATGCCGAAAATACCGTCTATAGCATCAAACGCTTTATCGGTAGACGTTGGCAAGATACCGGGTCCGAAAGGAGACGAGTCGCCTATCATTGCCAGCACGGTCGCGATGATACCGTCAATATCAAAATTCGCGATCGGGAATTTACCCCCCAAGAAATCTCGGCCATGATCCTGCAAAAATTAAAGGCCGATGCTGAGGCCTATCTGGGAGAACCGATTAACGAGGCCGTGATTACAGTTCCCGCCTATTTTACCGATGCCCAACGTCAGGCCACTAAAGACGCGGGGATAATCGCGGGACTAGAAGTATTAAGAATTATTAACGAACCCACCGCCGCCGCCCTAGCCTACGGTTTAGATAAACAAAACGAAGATCAACATATCCTCGTTTTTGACCTAGGGGGAGGAACCTTCGACGTTTCCATCCTGCAACTGGGGAAGGGAGTCTTTGAAGTGAAAGCCACCGCCGGCAATAACCATCTTGGGGGGGACGATTTTGATAACCTTTTAGTGCGGTGGCTGATGGAGAACTTTCAAAGCCAAGAAAATATCGAACTAGCCAGCGATCGCATGGCGATCCAAAGACTGCGAGAAGCCGCCGAAAAAGCTAAAATCGAGCTTTCTAGCCTGATTACCACCTCGATCAATCTCCCCTTCATCGCCGCTGACGAAACCGGACCTAAACACCTAGAATTGGAACTAACTCGCGCTAAATTCGAGGAATTAACCAGAGAATTAGTGGAAAAAACCCTGGAACCCGTACAACAGTCCCTCAAAGATAGCGAACTGCAGCCTAGCGATATCAATCGTGTCATTCTCGTCGGCGGTTCCACCAGAATCCCCGCCGTACAGCGATTAATCTCCCGTTTCTTTTCTGCAGGCCAGATCGATCGCTCTGTTAACCCCGATGAGGCCGTCGCTTTGGGGGCAGCGATTCAAGCGGGAGTTTTAGGTGGAGAAGTGGCAGATATCCTCCTCCTCGATGTCACCCCCCTTTCCCTCGGCATTGAAACCCTCGGCGAAGTCTTTACCAAAATTATCGATCGCAATACCACTATCCCCACCAGTAAATCTCAGGTTTTCTCCACCGCTGCCGATGGTCAAACTTCGGTGGAAATTCATGTTCTGCAAGGGGAAAGGGCCATGGCCCGGGATAATAAAACCCTCGGTAAATTTCTCCTGACGGGAATTCCCCCCGCCCCTAGGGGTGTGCCACAAATCGAAGTGGCCTTCGAGATCGATGTCAACGGCATCCTAAAAGTGGCCGCCAGCGACCAAGGCACTGGCAAAGAACAAAGCATTTTAATGAGCCATACTGGAGGGCTGAAACCGAACGAAATTGAAAAAATGCGCCTAGAAGCCGAAAAATATGCCGAATCCGATCGCCGTCGTCTGCAAATGATCGATATTCGCCACCAATCCGATAGTCTTTTCTATAGCTACGAAGTCACCCTCAGGGAAAACAGTGAGTTAGTCGCCCCCGCTATCCGGCAACTAGCCGACCAGAAGCGGCAACAGTTGGAAATCGCCCTGCGCGACCCCTCCATATCCTCAGAAAAGCTAAAAACCACCTTGGAAGAATTTCGTCAGATTGTCCTCGAAATCGGTACCCGCATCTACACAAGTAGACAACAAGAAAACCAACCCCTCAACGGGACTGGTTTTGAACCGATCGATGTCATCGAAAAACTGACTCGACCCACCCGCACCCGGGCCACTTCCTCGAATACCTTCACCAACGGGACAACCCTCTCCCACACTAGAACCAGAACCTATAGTAATCCTGGAACTAAATCCACCGCATCGGGCAGTGATGATCCTCTCTACGATGAGGACGAAATGAGCAGCAGTGACTACGAGGCCGTAGATTAAAAAGTGATCAGTAATCAGTAATCAGTAATCAGTTATCAGCTTTTTTCTCCCCTACACCCCACACCCCACGCCCCACTTCCCACTTCCCCGGCAAAAAAAGTAGGGATAACCCAACTAAACTATTGTGTATACTTTGTTAAAGTAACAACTAGACTTAAACTCTATTTATAAATTGCCAGCAGAACCATAGCCCCCTATGCCCACTGATTACTACGAAATTCTAGGTGTCTCGCGAGATGCCGGCAAAGAGGACATCAAACGCGCCTATCGTCGTCTCGCCCGAAAATACCATCCCGATGTTAACAAAGAACCGGGAGCCGAGGAACACTTCAAAGAAATTAACCGCGCCTACGAAATTCTCTCGGAACCAGAAACCCGCAATCGTTATGACCGCTTTGGTGAAGCTGGAGTTTCTGGGGGGGCTGCCGGTTTTGATGCCGACAATATGGGCGGTTTCGCCGATATATTTGAGACAATCTTTAGTGGTTTCGGTGGCATGGGTGGCCAAGCAACCGCCCGCCGACGCACAGGCCCTACCCGGGGCGAGGATTTACGTCTCGATTTTAAACTAAAATTCCGCGAGGCAGTCTTTGGCGGCGAAAAGGAAATCCGTATCCGTCATCTGGAAACCTGTCAAACCTGTAAAGGCAGTGGGGCCAGACCTGGGACCGGTTCTCGTACTTGTACCACTTGCAATGGTGCTGGCCAGGTGCGCCGCGCCACCCGTACTCCCTTCGGTACTTTTGCTCAAGTTTCGGTCTGTCCCACCTGTGACGGTGCCGGAGAGGTGATCGAGGAAAAATGCGACGTTTGCGGCGGTTCCGGACGTAAACAGGAAACCAAAAAACTGAAAATTACCATCCCAGCTGGGGTTGACAACGGCATGAAATTGCGCGTTGCCCGGGAAGGAGACGCAGGACTTAAAGGCGGGCCGCCAGGGGATTTATTCGTTTATCTAACCGTGGAAAACGATGCAGAATTTCAACGGGAAGGCAATGATATTAAATCGAATATCTCGATTAGTTATATCCAAGCGATTTTAGGATGTACTATTAAAGTTAATACGGTAGATAGCCAAGAAGACCTGACTATCCCGGCCGGTACTCAACCGAACACCGTACTAATTTTGGAAAATAAAGGGGTTCCCAAATTAGGTAATCCCGTCAGCCGCGGTGATCATCGCGTTACCGTTAAAATCTCGATTCCTACTCGTGTCACCGGAGAAGAACGGGAATTGCTGGAAAAATTAGCAAAAGTTCGCGGGGAAACCGTGGGAAAAGGCGGAATCGAGGGATTTTTAGGTAATATCTTCCATAAATAACTATGACTTTAGACCTGCGCGGCACTCCCTGCCCAATTAATTTTGTCCGGACAAAATTGCAATTAGAGAAAATGACCGCCGGGGAACGGTTGGAAGTCTGGTTAGATGCCGGGGAACCGATCGAACAGGTTCCCACTAGCCTGACAGTGGAAGGTTATCGGATAGAATCGATCGAAGACCGAGATAGCTTTTTTGTTCTCAAAGTCTATCGCCCCGATTCCTAAATGCTAGATGCACAATTAACCGATTTATACGGCACAGTGGTGGCCGTACAGGCGAATTTCTATCAGGTACGCTTGGATTCTGCCGTTATGGGCGAGAATCTTCTCTGTACCCGTCGCGCTCGCTTGCAAAAAATCGGTCAATCGGTGATGGTTGGCGATCGAGTGCGTGTGGAGGAGGCCAATTTTAGCGATCAGCAGGGTGCGATCGCAGAAGTCCTCCCCCGCAGTACCGAGATCGATCGGCCGGCCGTTGCCAATATCGAGCAGATTTTGCTAGTTTTTGCCCTTGCTGAACCCGTCCTCGATGCTTGGCTGATTAGTCGTTTTTTGGTGAAAGCTGAGTCCACAGGCTTAGAAATTGCCGTCTGTGTCAATAAAATCGATCTGGGGAAACCCGAACAAATAGAGATCTGGGGCGATCGCCTAGCTAGTTGGGGATACCGGCCTTTTTTTGTCAGTGTCGAGAAAAATAGGGGATTTGAAGCTTTATTGGCACAATTAAACCATAAAATCACCCTCTTGGCCGGTCCATCGGGGGTGGGAAAATCGAGTTTAATTAATTGCTTAATTCCTGAGATTAATCAACGGGTGGGGGATGTGTCGGGAAAACTGCAAAAAGGTCGTCACACTACCCGTCATGTGGAGTTATTTGCTTTACCAAATCGGGGTTTATTGGCCGATAGTCCGGGGTTTAACCAACCGGATATTAAGTGTTTACCGGAACAATTAACTTTTTATTTTCCGGAAGTGAGACAGCGTTTAGCTTTAGGAAATTGTCAATTTAATGATTGCACTCACCGTCAGGAACCTAACTGTGTGGTTAGGGGAGATTGGCAACGTTACCAACATTATTTAGAGTTTTTAGAAGAAGCGATCGCACGGGAACAGTCATTACAGAAAACTAGCACAAAAGAGTCAAGTTTAAAGTTAAAAATTAAAGAAGCAGGTCAGGAAACCTACGAACCCAAATTGGCCAATAAAAAATATCGTCGTCCTTCCCGTCGCGGCAAAAATCAAGATCAGGAACGCTACGAAAATAAAACCCTCCAAGATATTTATAATGATGATTCTGAATAGAATGGGTTACGTTGCGTTTATCTTAAGGGTTACTTGATAAATACTGTCTGGCTCTTCGGTAATTGTTATGCAAATAATTAACTTAAAATAAAATTCGATGAGACTGCCTACGCTTAAAAGTAGCTAAAATTTATACAGGGAGACACTTACGGCACAAATAAGTTAATACCAAAAGATAGACAATCGAGTTAAAATTTGATATAATAGCCAAAAACGAGATTAT
>SFAU01000199.1 GCA_007096045.1 Microcystis novacekii Mn_MB_F_20050700_S1
TCAGGAGAATTAAGAATGAGCATTAATCAATTAAATACTCTATTTATGGATTTTATGCAATTTTATGCCCATTTTTTTTTATTTTTGCACTCTCAAAAATTAATTATGCAAGAACTCTAATTTAGCTCAAAAAATCTTTATTATGGACAATTAGGTGGGGTTGAGGGACAACGCAACCCAACCCCAAAGGCGACTTTTAATTAACGATACACACTACCCCCCCTATAATGTATTCTGCGTTACAATTTAATAAAAATTAACATTTAGGCTATCCCGTACTTGTGGTGATAAGCAGAGTTATCTAGGGGAGGGCGTATGCCATCATTGGTGTCAACTTAAGGAAATAGCCCCCCAAATTTGTTGAGAGAGAGCCTCTCTTTCTCTGTTCCCTATTCCCTGTTCCTTTGCCTATAGTAGGCTGCGTTCTCTAACCTGAAACCATCAATGAAAACTTCAATAACCCCTTCATTAATTGGAGGGGTTGATCATTTACTTAAACCAGTCAAACGAATCGCACTCAGAAAACGGGTTTCTTAAAGAAACCCGTTTTCTAGTAACTTGATTAACGCTGATGTCGGGGGATTAGATGTGTAATTAATTTTGCTTAGGTGCTTAATCGATCATAATTGGTCATCATTTATCGCAGTAATATCATTAGCAATAGTAACGATAATTCTTTGCAGCTTCGCACCTTGAAACTCGTAAGGAATCTCGTGTTTATATTGAGTTAGTAAGTTAGGAGTATGATTTGAGAAAGTTCTGATAATATCGACATTTTGTTCGATGTTATTAATATACAGTTTCATCTTACCTATTGTGCTGTCACTCAACTTTTCATCGGAAGGAGCGATTATCTTTGGTTTGGCAAATTCAACTTTGAGTGTCACCTCGCCACTAAGACGAGGAAGAGCACAAGTGATCTTCTGCTGTTGTCCTAACCAGTTATAGACATAACATAGTTTTCCCTGATAGATGTAGAAACTATGTCCACCAAAACATCCACCCTGCGCCATCAGAACACCTTGTAAGTCCCCTTTAGCTTTGGAGAAATCAATAGTTGCTTCGATCGCATAGAGACGAGTGCTAATGTTAGGAACAACAGCTTCGGAAATTTCCAATCCCCCTGGATAATTGGTCGGGAGAACGTCGAACGTAGCGATTTCCCTAGCAACAGTTTCGGAAATTTCTGATCCTCCTGGATCATAGATATAGCTACCGGAAATTTCCAATCCCCCTGGATAATTGGTCGGGAGAACGTCGAACGTAGCGATTTCCCTAGCAACAGTTTCGGAAATTTCTGATCCTCCTGGATCATAGATATAGCTATCGGAAATTTCCAATCCCTCTGGATAATAGGTATCGCTAAATGTGGTATATTGTGGGTCATCAGAAAATACTAGGGGACGTAATTGAGGAATTTCTCCACCCAATACTGCATCCCGAGAGCCATCTTTTAATGGCATATATTGTTTAGCCATGGCAATCTCCTTGGTAATTGATAACGGAAAAAAGTGAGAGATTTAACTGAGATGACACTGATGGACAAAACTAACAAATCAACTTTGCTGTAACTTATACTACTCAGTCCTCTATGCTAAGATGATCCAAAAAACGCAAGTTTTTAAATTGATGGGCAAAAAAGGTTTAATATTACTCAATAACTAATTAGCTATATGTTTATTTTTGACAATAAGACCAATATTTTCATTAATTCTCAGGAATTAACTTTTAAAAGTGAATATGTTTGTGACTTTTCTCGTTATTTTCAGAGTCGAGAATTTGTCAACTTAGATGCTTTACAACTCAGTGGCGATCATTTTGAAGGGTATCTTTCAAGGATCATCACCAATGAAGTGATGTTAGAGTTATCTCAACGTAATTGTTTAACGAATGTTGCGGGAGTAATTCATTCTAAAATGTGGGTTTTTGCGATTCCTGTTCAGGTGAATTCTGTCTTCTTCCAAAATTTGTACTCATTGGAAAATAACTATCTGGGGATTGTTCCCCCTAAATCAGAAATTTCCGTTTTTCAACATCCTTTTTCCAATCGTTTTCAGCTTTACGTTCATGATAATTATCTGCAACAATTGTGCCAAACTTTAGAGCTACCAGAAGCGAAAAAGTTGTTAAATTATTCCGCGTCTTCTATTGTGATTTGCCCATTGGAAAAAATTCGTCATCTACAACAATCTTGTCAGCAACTTTATCAAATGCTATTTAATTTAAATCGCCAACAAATATCTGGGCAAAGAAAAGCATTAATATTGAATTTTGTCAAGCAAAAATTAAAAGAAGAAATTGTCAAAGATTTTCTTTTGACTTTAGCAGTAACCAAAGATATTAAACCCCCTAAAAACACTATCAGACGCACCTCTATCCTCAAAAAAGCCGAAGAAATGATGAGAAAAAATCTGCGTTCTGATCTTACTATTCCAGCGATTTGTCAAGACCTAGAAGTAAGTCAACGCACCTTAGAATATATATTTAAAGACTTCTATCAAATGTCTCCTTCCAATTATTTTAAATTGCTTCGTCTTAATGCTTTACATAAATCTCTTAACCGAAATAATCAGACAAAATTAATTTATGAAATTGCTGAAGAATTAGGTTTTTTTCACCGAGGATATCTTGCCTATGATTATAAAAAACTGTTTGGTTACTTCCCCTCTGAAACCTAAAAAAATAGTAACCTGTACTGAATTTAAACTGCGTATTGGAAATTTTAGTACAAATGCTCAACCGAACGGGAACAGTTTTTGAGGCTTGAAAATAATCGAAGAGTTAACGAAACGATTAATCGCAAAAAAAGGAAAATAAAATAACAGTAAATTTATGTTGATCGACCCTGTAAAAATGCCTTCAGTTGACCTAGATAATTTAAATCAACTTCCGGATTGTTCGGCCATATATTTTGCTATCGATTCTCAAAATAGAATTCTTTATATTGGTCAAGCAGTTAATCTTTTAGCTCGCTGGAAAAATCACCATCGTATATATCAATTACAAGAAATTCATCAAGATTATCCTGTAAGAATAGCTTGGCAAGTTTGGAATGATGAGGAATTAAATGAGATTGAAGTGTATCTAATTAAAAATTTTCAACCTTTGCTAAATGGAACACAAGTGAAATCTCCACAAATTGTACCATCGGAATTTGTCTTCCAAAATTTTCTCAGGGAATTTTCTCGACGATTAATCATTATTGGGTTTAAACCACAAACTTCTCAAGAGCTACCACATATTCATTTGAAATATGACTGGACAGATTGTTCTCCGAAAGGGACAGCCGCAAAGATTAAAAATTTTATTCAAGAAAATAATAAGATAAATACCAGTTTTAAGATTAGAAGAAAACCTTGGGGAAGAATCAGGGGACCAGAAGATTTTCAAATAGGCAGTCGCGCACAAAAAGCCCTAGCTCGTCAGAATCGTTCCTATAATAATCATTGGGAAATGGCTTGTAATGGAGTAATAATCCATATCACCCCTACTGGTAATTATAAAGAGATGAAATCAAAAACAAATTTTCAAAAACTTGCTGGGATAAAAATGAGAGCAATTACAGAAGGTGATTTTAAGATAATGTCCAATCAATATCCTTATGATTTTGCTGATTTATCGTGCTTTGTCGATGATTTAGTTCCGTTACTTTGGAGTGGAAAATAATTGTCAACAACATTGATATTTAACAGGGGCTAATATTGATTTCATTAATAATTAACCCCTGAGTCATTTACTTAATTCCCACTAAAAAAGTTGTACCGATCGCCATAATTGCTAATCCGATTAATTTACTAATTAGAGTTGCTTGCTGGGCTAATTTTTCCTTGATGACACTGCCAAGGAAAAAAGCACCAGATGCGATCGCTAATTGGGTGACGGTAAAACCAATTAAATAGGCAACTAAAGCGGCAACCCGCGCCCCGATAATTGATTCTCCGTAGGCATAACCGTGGAAAATTCCCCCGATCATTGCCAAAGTTGCCAGAGCGATCGTATAGAGATTAGAATGATTTTGTAAACCTTTTTTCAGGGTTAAAATCACACCAAAAATCACCACAGAAAGGGCAATAATCCCTTCAGGAAAAAGTAAATTTATTCCCTGTAAATGAATACCCGTCCCGATTAAAGTGGCAATCGCAAAAGCGATCGGAATTAATAAACCCTGTTCCATCCCCACAGCAATTAAACCACTAGCCACCACAAAAGCTAAATGATCTAAACCGATAACTGGGTGAGCTAAACCCGATAAAAATCCATTCCAAAAATTATCGGGAGTTTGCCCTCCCGTGGCATGATGGGCGAGGGTTTTGCTGGCAAAAATTAACAGGAAGAGAGGGACAATAGTTAATATCTTTGTCCAGCTTTGACGAAAAATTATCTTCATTGATTACCTCAAAATTATGATTCGGAAACCCGCGCAACAATCGCCCGGTGTCGGGGACTGGTGGGGGTAATGATCGGTGCTTGAAACCCCGCTTCAACTAATGCCTGTTCGATATCGAGAGTAAAATATTGATCGAGATAGGGTTCGGTACTCTTGAGTAAGGTGAGGACATAAGGGGGCATTTTTCGATAAATTTCCGAGCGCGGATTCATATCCATCAGCGTCAAATAACCCCCCGATCGCAATAAACGACGCGCTTCAGCGAAAATTTCTCTAGTAGCCTGTTGGGGTAGTTCGTGGAACATTAAAAACGAAGATACCAGATCGTAGGACTGACTAGGTAATTGAGTTTTTTCTGCGGCTGCGTGTTGCCATTGAATCGTCTTTTGTTTTTGTTGAGCTTGGTATTGGGCAACGGCTAAATAGTAGGGAGAGAGATCTAACCCAGTTACCCGCGCTTGCGGATAAGTATCTTGCAGCGCAAAGCTACTCATGCCGACACTACAGCCTAAATCGACGATATCGTTAATTTCTGCCTTGATTTGCTCCTTCAATATCCGGTGATATTCCCGTCGCAATCGCGGATCGCCGTCCATCCCCGCCCCGGGCCAGATGGTAGAATGGACAGCATAGGCGGCAGATTCTACCTCAAAAGCTGGCAACCAGTCTAAATTGCCCTTTTCGTAAGCGTGGAAAGAACAAACGTAGTATTCGGGATAGAGGAGATCGGGATTTTCTACCGCTTGCAGTTCCTGACTCCAATCCCGTTGCTGCCATTGTTTGACGGTTTCTCGCCAAGGTACGCCTAGTTTTTCGGCTCTTTTAATCATCATATTGCGCGCCTGATAGCGAGCGATGTCAAAAAGCGGTTTTATGCCGAGAATACGGTTAACTAGACCAGAAACAGGATTAAAGGAGGCCGGAACGGGTGTAACTGTCATAGAAAAGCTTTGATCGTAAATTTTCCCTTTCTCATCTTATAACAGCAAAAAGCTCCCTAACCCCCATCGGTTCAATTTTTATTATGAGAACAATCGCTGAAATCAACGACAAAATTGCTAAAAAAACGGCTGTAGTCTGGACAGTAGAGGAATTAAAAAGCCGCGTGGCCGAGATGGGAATTAAGGAGGTTTTTTCCCAAGTAGATGTGGTTTGTACAGGAACTTTTGAACCGATGGAATCTTCGGGGGCAATTATTAATTTAGGTCAGACGGATCCGCCGATAAAAATTCGTCAATGTTGGTTAGATGGCATTCCTGCTTATGCTGGTTTTGGGGCAGTGGATTTATATTTAGGGGCCAGTGCTATTAGTGATCTAGCGGCCAAAAATGAGAATTTAGAGGGAGAAAATCCCGAAAGGGGTGGCGGACATATTATTGAGGATTTAATCGCCGGAAAATCGATTCAATTGCGCGCTGTCGGCCAGGCTACCGATTGTTATCCTCGCACTTCTTTTGAAACGATTATTTCTAAGGATACCATCAATCAATTTTATCTTTTTAATCCTCGCAATCTCTACCAGAATTTTATCGTCGGAGTCAATGGGGGAGAGCGGACTTTATATACTTATTTGGGACCACTACAGCCGCGATTAGGTAATGCAGTGTATTCTAACCCCGGAGCAATTTCTCCCCTGTTAAATGACCCCGATTTAGAGGCTATAGGCATCGGTACGCGCCTTTTTTTGGGAGGAGGAATCGGTTATATTGCCTGGGAAGGAACCCAACATTTTCCCCTGCAAAAACGCCTACAAAATCGCACTCCTATTGGACCAGCTTCCACCTTAGCCTTAATTGGTGATGCGAAACAAATGAATGCTCGCTGGGTGCGAGGTTGTTATTTCAAAAATTATGGGGCTTCTTTAATGTTAGGAGTAGCGGTACCGATTCCAATTTTAAGCGAGGAAATCGTTCGACATTGTGCGGTAAAAGATGAGGAAATTGTCGCTCCAGTGGTGGATTTTTCTATTCCCCGGCGAGTCCGTCCTACCTTTGGTTTAATCACCTACGCTAAACTAAAAAGCGGTCGGATTATGATCGAGGGAAAAAGTGTTAAGGTGGCTCCTTTGGCCAGTATTTCCTTGGCCCGGGAAGCCGCTTTAGAATTAAAAGCACTGATCGAATCGGGAGAATTTACCCTCACAGAACCCGTGGCCAAAATTAATCTAGAGCGGACTTTTATCCCCCAGGATCGTTGGGGTGGAAAATTATCAATTGAGTGAGGAGTTAAAGGATTGTGTGCAGGTGGCAAACCCTAATTATCGGCCTAAAAGATTGGCAATATCACCACATCCTCCCGGAATGGTTGCGCGGGACTTTTCCCCACACCAACGACAACAATAGTGACGTTGTTCCTCGCTCATGTTTTTCACCCCAGTAAAATTGACATTCTCTACCACTGCTCCCGTGTGTTCTCCAGTGTCATAATTGGGGGGAACGGTACGACTGCGGGGGGTAGCATTTTCTAGGGAACCATAAAATAAACGCATCCCTTTCATATCTGCCCCTCTTAAATTAGCTTCGTAGAGAATTGTCCGGGATAAATTTGCTTTCACCAAATCGCCATAACTTAAATCGGCCCGCACCATATTCGCTTCGCTTAAATCCGTCCAGCGCAGATCCTGTCCAGAAATGTCGGCCCCTGCTAACATTACCCCCAATTGTACTACTCTTGTACCGAACTCTCGATCCTCCGCATAACCCCCTTCCCCGTCTAGAATCGGTCGGCCTAGATAACGATCGCGTTTAATCGGTGATAATAGCCGCGATTGACTCAAAAAACGCAGTATTTTCGCTTTCCCGGCGGCATCGACACTGCTGAGGATAGAAGCGGTGCGACCTTCTGCGATCGCTCTTTCCTGGGGCCAATCTTCTAAAAATCCCTCCTCATCCAAGGCTAAATCAGAAATCCCCTGAAAATAGGAATCGATCGTCTGTTGTTGGGTAATGCGATTTTGTTGTATGGTTAAATCCTTAGAAATAACGTACTGTTCCCAGGCCACATAGACGGCTAACACGGCGATCATAATCTGTCCCAAGGCCCCCACCCACTCGGCCCAAGAACCGAACTCATCGTATTTAAAACTCTCTAACCATCCCAATATGCGATCGTAAACCCCTAAATATTTCCCTAATGCTGCCAGAGCGGCTATAAAAACCATAAAAGCGAAAACCGTCTGACGTTCAGAGGGAGTGAGATAATGAGCGATCCACTGGCGAATAGAGGGTAAAATCACCTGTAAAGATATTAATATCGCTACTATCGCCCCAGAAAGACCTAACCAGTCCCAGCTAAAGACCAGGCCGATGGTCATCACCATCAGGGGGGCCAGTAGTAACCCCGCGTTACCCGGTCGAAGATCTTTTAATATTAGGATGCGCTGACGCACAGGATTACGCGAAGATAAGGAGGAGACGTATTCGGAAGCATCGGGGGCCGATAAACCGGCTTTACCGTTATTTTCGGGGTTATCGACCCTATTTTCCGCGGCGAGTTTTTCTGGGTCTTTGCGATCGCTCATATTAATCCTTGTCAAGAGAAAATAATTCCACACCGAAAACTGAGGCGAAAACTCTCGATAAATCTCGCTGTACTTCGATAAGACTAATATTAGGCAGAAACTGCTGTAAACTGCCCACGGGTTTATTGGCAATCCCACAGGGAATAATCTCGGCAAAACCGCTTAAATCTGGACAAACATTGATGGCAAAACCATGATAGGTAATCCAACGACTAACTTTAATACCGATTGCCGCTATTTTATACCCTTCTACCCATACCCCCGTCAAACCCCCGATTCTTTGCCCCGATAATCCATAAATAGCGATAGTTTGCAGGATGACTTCTTCTAATTGTCGCAAATACCAGTGTAAATCCTGCTGATAATAGCGCAAATTGAGGATCGGATAGCCCACTAATTGCCCCGGACAGTGATAGGTGACTTCGCCTCCTCGCTCGATTCTATACACTTCTTTGTCGGTTTTGTCAAGATTAAATTTAATAAACTTAATATCTGAACCGGTACCGAGGGTGTAAACGGGGGGATGTTCCAGTAGGAGCAAAATGTCGGGCAAGTCGGGATTAGCAATTCTCGCCTCCACCAGCGATCGCTGTTGCGACCAAGCGCGAGAATAGGGAGTAATTGCCTGAATTTTTAGCCCACAGAGACGAGGTATTTTTTGTGCATTCATCGAGAGATGTGATTGGTCAAATTATTTAAGGAATGTGGAAGAGCGCCAAGGAAAATTACAAGAGGGGTTCACTCAAAAGACTGAAAAGATTAGGAGCTTATTTATGGCAAGGCTCAGTGGAAGATGCTCTGGCCGAATTAAGATTAAGCGGCTTAAAATCGGACAAAGTGGACAATTTTGTCGAATATTTAGGAAAACATCGGGCAAGAATCCCCGATGATCAACTCTATCAAGAACTAGGCTCGATATCAGATCAGGCTCAGTAGAATCGAAAATCAAACCAATGGGAAACCGAGTCAAGATAACTGGATCGCAATGGAAATCAGAAAATATTCCCCAAATCCTCAGATTGAGGTGTGCCTATCTCAATGGAGATATTTCTCTGAGTATTTATACTTGGTGCAAATTTGGGATGCTCCCTTAGCCACTGGCAAAAGTAAAAAGGGTGAGCATTGACTCACCCCAAGATTTTACTGCGGATCGAGTTTTAGGACTGCCATAAATGCTTCCTGGGGGACATCAACAGTTCCGATCGCTTTCATCCGTTTCTTCCCTTTTGCTTGCTTGTCTAACAGCTTTTTCTTGCGGCTAATATCACCACCATAACACTTAGCTAACACATCCTTTCTTAAAGCGGGAATATGTTCACTAGCGATGATTTTAGAACCAATAGCTGCTTGAATGGGAACCTTAAATTGATGCCGGGGAATCAATTCTTTTAACTTTTCGGTTAAAGCGCGACCAACATAATAAGCTTTATCCCGGTGAACGATCATCGCTAAAGCATCAACGGGATCACCATTGACCATAATATCTAATTTAACTAGCTCATTTTCCCGATAGCCAATTAATTGATATTCCATACTAGCATAACCGCGTGATCGAGATTTTAATTGATCAAAAAAGTCCGTCACCACTTCTGCTAAAGGTAACTCATAAATCAAAGCGGTGCGAGTTTTAGTAAAATAACGCATATCCTTGAAAACTCCCCGACGACTTTGACATAATTCCATCAAAGCGCCTACATAGGTTTCCGGAGTAATCATTTCCACTTGGATATAAGGTTCCTCAATTTTTTCCCGTTTTTGTGGGGCAGGTAACAAACTAGGGTTATCCACTTCGACAATTTCCCCATCGGTGGTAGTGACCTGATAAACTACCGAGGGAGCAGTGGTAATTAAATCTAAGTTATATTCCCTTTCTAGTCTTTCTTGGACGATTTCCATGTGTAGCAGTCCCAAGAAACCGCAACGGAAACCAAAACCCATGGCGCTAGAAGTTTCCGGTTCGTAGGATAGAGCTGCATCGTTTAATTTTAACTTTTCCAGTGCATCTTTGAGATCGGCATACTGATCAGCATCGGTGGGGAATAATCCGCAGAAAACCATCGGTTTTGCTTCCGTATAACCGGGTAAAGGCTCTTGTGCTGGTTTAGCGGTTAGAGTAATCGTATCACCCACCCGGGCATCGGCGACAGTTTTAATTGCGGCTGCCAGATAACCCACTTCTCCCGCGTGAAGTTCATTTACCTGTACCTGTTGCGGTGATAAAATTCCCAATTCATCGATCACAAATTCTTTACCAGAAGCCATAAAACGAATTTTATCGCCCTTTTTCACCCGACCATCCATAACGCGGAAATAGACAATTACCCCTCGATAAGCGTCGTAATAACTATCAAAAATTAAAGCTCGGAAGGGTTCTGCGAGGGTATCTTGGGGAGGGGGAACTAATTGGACGATCGACTCTAGAATATCATTAATACCGATCCCAGCCTTAGCCGAGGCCCGAATCGCCTCACTACAGTCTAAACCCACCACTTCCTCGATTTCCGCCGCCACTCGTTCCGGTTCGGCACTGGGTAGGTCGATTTTATTTAAAACTGGGATAATTTCGAGGTTATTTTCCAGCGCTAGGTAAACATTGGCTAAAGTTTGCGCCTCTACTCCTTGGGACGCATCCACAACTAATAAAGCTCCCTCGCACGCCGCTAGAGACCGAGAAACCTCGTAGGAAAAATCCACATGGCCGGGGGTATCAATCAGATTGAGAACGTATTTTTCACCATCCTTAGCGGTATAATCCATGCGTGCCGCTTGTAACTTGATGGTGATACCTCGTTCCCGTTCCAAGTCCATATTATCGAGAAATTGTTCTTTCATCTCCCGTTGGCCTACGGTTCCTGTAATTTGCAGGAGGCGATCGGCGAGAGTTGATTTACCATGATCGATATGAGCGATGATGGAAAAATTGCGAATGCGAGAAACGGGAACGTCAGTCATCGTGGTTCACTGCTGGCAAAAGTCAGGGGTTTATAAAATTTTAGATTCCTTAATTCATTGTAAAGGTAAAGTCTCTAAGGCTGGAGCAAAAGTGAAAAGTAAAAGGTAAAAAAAGCTAAACTGCAAGTATAGTCAGGGTTTTGGCCTTTGCTTCCCCTCTCGGCATCCACAGGAAACTAGGGTAGGCTTGATTATGGTGACAAAATCAGGGGCTCTTCTGGTTTCTGTGTGGAAACGAGGTCTATACTGATAGAATATCCGCAAAATAGTCTTAAAAGTCTTGTCCAGTAAGCATTTCAAGATTCCATAAGCAAAAATTATCACACAAATTTGTCCAAATCGGATTACTATAGATAAACTCTTGGATGAGAATCCTCGACTGACGGGTAGAATGATAGATAGCAATGATTAATAGAGCTTATGAACGACAATGCTATACCGACTCAGCGCACGGCGGAGAAAGTTGAAATCGCTATTCACCTTGACTCGGAAGTTTTAGACCAGATTAAACACCTGACTAACGATCCTAGTCGCATTATCGAAACAGCGATTAAACAGTGGCTAAGAGGAGAGAAACAACCGGATGAGGACTTAACCCGTCATCTTCGACGCAATCCCCCCGTACCCCCCAAAGGGGAATGGAATGACTAAGATTTTTCAGTCTCTAATAGGTTATTTCCCGACGGAGAGACTGAAATATTTTCTTAGGTCAACCATTGATGGTAATTGAGATTTTTTCCCCAACAAAGCTGGTTAATAGTAGTATTGCCTGTAACAGCAACGCAACGGTTTAAGCTATTTACCTACTGCTCTGGTTTGCAGTAGGCTTAGTTATCGTGTAACCCATAGGTGTATAGATTATTATGCCGTTGAATAAACAGGCTATCTTAGATGACATTTTTCGCCAAGCACCACCGTTGAACTCTGAGGACGACTGTGCTGAGAATGTTGTTATTCCTTTCATAATGAGGCTTGGTTACGACAGGAACCAGATACGTCGAAAAGTCTCAATCACTGGAACTTCAGGACATAGATTTAGAAAGCAAGCTGATATCGTTGTTTATATTGGGGAACGTCCGGCTCTTGTGGTTGAAACCAAGCGTATTCAGCATCGATTGAGCGAGGAGGATGTTAACCAAGCGCTTTCCTATGCTCAACTTCTTGAACCATCTACACCAATTGCAGTTCTGACTAATGGACGTGATTGGGAGATTTATTATTTGGATAGAGACGATATTGGCGGATTAGAATCCGTTCCTGAACCGCAAGAGCTTGAAAGCACAATACTTACTGTCTCTAGCAATGTAGTTCAATTGGAAAAGCGACAAGCTGCTGAGCGACTTTTAGTAACTATTGAAAATAAAGGTGACTTAGAAATAGCATTTAGGGAATGTCGAAAAGAGTTAGCTAAAGAAGGACTCATTGCCGAGTCTGCATTTGATGAGCTAACTAAAATTCTCACTTGTAAGTTTAACGAAGAGAAAAGAGATGCTGAAGGCCTTGCACCCAATCGCTTTACATCTTCCTGGCTTCTTGGCAGTGGACCTCTAGCTGCTTTACAGCAAATGTTTACTGACGCAAAACAGACTTTTAATGTATTCCCTACGGGAACTCAAATTCAAATTAGAAGCAACGAAACTGTTGAAAAAATTGTTCGTGAATTAGAGCCTTTTGGTCTTTATGGTTTTAAGACACCACTTGGCTTGGCTGGAGCAGGAGGAGATGTAGTTGGTTCTGTTTATGAAGCCTTTCTTACTGGAACACTCCGAGGGGACTTAGGACAGTATTTAACCCCAAGACAATTAGTTGAGTTCATGGTTGAGATAGCTGATATAAAAATTGGAGAAAAAGTCCTTGATTTATCATGCGGAAGTGGTGGCTTTCTTATTAGAGCGTTTATTAATGTCCGCAAAAAAATTCGATTTCTTGATTCTAGCCAAGATGAAAAAGATCATTTAGTTAGTAATCTTGTCACGAATAATCTATGGGGAATTGAGATCAATCCTCGGTTAGCCACTTTATGTCGAATAAATATGATTTTACATGGTGATGGCTATGAACATATTTATACAGGAGATTCAATTAGAGAAGATGTTTTTGAGAATACAGATGGACGCAGAACTGATTTTTTAAATATTGAGCAAAATAACGCAGCAATGTTTGATGTAATTCTCATTAATCCCCCGTTCAATATACCCTATGAAGATTCTGCTACTTTAAACCGGTATTATCTAGGACGAGGTAAAGCTGCTCAAGGTTCAGACTATTTGGTTCTTGAGAGAGCAATTCGACTATTAAAGCCTGAAACTGGACGTTTGCTAGTTATTTTGCCCCATGGTGTTGCCAGCGGAGTTTCCGAGACTGAAGTTCGCAACTTTGTGAAATCTCGTACACATATTCATGGTTGTATAAGCTTACCTGTCGGATCATTTAAGCCGTTTGGGGGGTCTAATGCTAGAACCTGTGTTTTGTATCTCAAGAAGACTACTGGAGACAATAAAAAGCGTTTTTTAGCACAAGCAGAACACGTTGGCTATGACATTACCTCAAAATATTATAGAGAAACTGATCTCAATGATTTACCTGTTATCGCGGAAGCCTATCATAGAGTAAAACTAGAATTGCAATGACTATCGAGTTAATTAAACCAGACCCTTTAATATTAACAATCACTGAAGAATCAGCCCGTAGTATCGATACAGTTGATGCTGGTGCAGCTTATACACAATATTTGCATGAGCAAATAGGTGAGTTTGAACAGCAGCCTTTAGGAAACTTTGTAGATGTTGTATCAAGAAGCGTTAATCCACGCTCTAGTAGATATGCTGGTCAAATATTTGAATATATAGATTTACGAGAAGTAGATGATATTTATGGCTATATATTAACTCTTAAACTTAATCAAGGAAATGAGATTGGAAGTACAAAACATCGCTTTCAAAAGAATGACATTCTTTTCGCCAAGATCATGCCCAGCTTGGCCAACAAAAAGATTGCGCTAGTAACTCAAGATGTAACTAACGCAGTAGCTTCAACTGAATTTATTGTTTTGCGAAAAAAATCACAAGCCGAGATTAATCTTTATTACCTTTTTCGGGCTTTACGTTCTGATCATTTTACCCGACAAGCGACAGCAAACGTTACTGGTGCAACAGGGCGACAGAGAATTAGCCCGTCTAGATTACTAGAATTACAAATAATTGTTCCCCCAGAAGAGATTCAAACACAAATTGGAGATGCTGTCGAACAAGAGTTTACGCTAAGGACATTGGCGGCAGAACAATCAAAGAAAGCTGATGACTTAGCTCAGCTTGTACTTGGTAATCTAACTCTTAGAACCGACAGCTAGAAAGCGCGGAAGGTAGGTTGGGTTGACGACTGTTACCCAACACCCCATCCAATAACCAGGCAAAATCATTTATAATTATTTGATAATAGGACATTGGTTGGGTTTCGTGCTAAATTCGTTGAGTATAGGCTATATATCAGGACAGGCAAAAGGGGGAATAGATAATCAGTTTTTAATAAACGGATTTAGCATCATTTTGCTTGGGTACTGACAGGAGGAACAAAACTGATGCAGATAGAAATTCAAGGAGCCGATGCTATCAAAGTTGCTCAGGATATCCTAGAGATGGAAGGGGTGCAAGGCAGCTACGAAGTTATCTCCGAAGAGGAGAAAGAGGGAACCCTTGCTACCATCGCCACCATCATCGGCATTATTAGCGGAACAATCGCCATCGCTGAGAAATTTTACCAATTAAAGCGAAAAATTGACTCTCCTGAAACCCCGAAAATCGAACGAGTGTTAATTGTGAGCAAAAACGGCGATCGCCTGCTGCTCAAAGATGCTACCCTAGAGCAACTACAAAAACTCTTGGAACAAGAAAAATCATGAAGATACTGCATATTGATCTTCAGGAGAGGGGTAGCAATAGCGTTGAGTTCCGATTTTTCTGGGATAACCCTAACCAGACTCGTACCTACACAAGATTCCTGAGTGAAATAGACCACCTAAGTGAAAAGGCTGACACCGATTACTATACCCGTTTACCGGAAGATCACGCCAAAACAGGACAAGAGACCTCTTGCAAAAGTCTTAAGTCGATCCTTGTACAGCAACATTTTTGAAGATTATCAACTACTAATAAATAATTAACTGAAAGTCCCTCCCATTATTGTTTCTATCGTTTGTTTTTGTACCGATGGTTAGATGGTACGGAGCGCATCCTCCATAACGAATTAAATAGCCACCGGGGAGAGAAAATAGTTCTGGCTATCAGCACCAGCAAAAGATTAGCCCATTTACCCTGGGAATTATTAAACGATGGTCAGGGTTTTCTGGTGTCTAAGCTTCCCGCTATTGTTCCCATGCGGTGGATGAAAACCGGTAATGAAAGGCTGTTAACCCTTGACAACAACCCGCAGGATCGAGCCTTAAATGTAGTTTTCATGGCAAGTTCTGCTAAGGGTATAAAGCCTATACTAGACTTTGAGGCAGAAGAAGGGAAGATTCTCAAAGCAACTAGAGGAAAACCCCTATCTTTAACCGTTGAAGAGAGCGGATGTATTAAAGAATTAGGCGAATTGATAGCCAGTAAAGATAGGGAATATTTCGATGTTATCCACTTGAGCGGACACGCTACCATCAAGGATCAGAAACCCTATTTTATTACCGAGACGGAATACGGAGATAGGCAAGATACCAGCGCCGAAGATATTGCCAGAGAATTACAGTTTAATTTACCCAAGCTGTTGTTTTTATCAGGGTGTCGGACAGGCTACTCCGATGGTGATGAGATCCTTTCCATGGCCGAGAAGTTATTAAAAAATGGGGCTAAAGCTGTTTTGGGGTGGGGTCAACCCGTCAGGGATAACGAAGCTGCTGACACGGCGGCCATCCTCTACGAAAAGCTTTCCCAAGGCTTTACTTTGAGCGAGTCGTTAGCTTTTGCCTATCAGAAGTTATTGGAAAATCAGGCGAGGGATTGGCATTGTTTACGCCTCTATGTGAGGGGAAGTATCCCAGAAGCTTTGGTAAGCAGAGGACAGAAAAAACCTTTACCTCCCGTATCCTTTGTTGACAAATTTGTGGACCCAGAAACGAAATATTTGCGGGTAGCCACACGGGAAACTTTTATCGGTCGCCGCCGTGATCTTCAGGATTGCTTGCAAGTGCTGAAAAACCCCTTTGATAATCCTAAAGCAATTCATAAGGCCGGCGTTTTCCTGCAAGGTTTTGGTGGTAACGGGAAAAGTACCCTCGCCGCTCGTCTGTGCGATCGCCTTCCAGACTATACTAAGCTTGTCTGGCATCAACAAATTGATCAAACTAGCTTGGTTAATACCCTAGCTAAAAAATTAGATCGTTCACAACGTCAAATCCTTCTGGATTCTAATGAGGAGCTAGACTATCGCTTAAGGGATGTTTTTGGTCAGTTAAACCAACCTTTTCTACTTATTCTTGATGATTTCGAGTGGAACTTGGAATGCCCTTCATCCAGCGATGACTATATCCTTAAAGCAGGGGCAGCTCCCCTATTACAAGCTCTAGTTTGGGCAGTACCGGAAACTAATTACTACCATCGCCTGATTATTACCTCGCGCTATACCTTCAATTCCCCTCTATTAGAGGAATTTTATCATCTGAAGTCTTTGCCCTCTTTCAAATACAAAGAGTCCGATTTAGAAAAGAAATTGCGGCGGTTAGAGCATTTTAGTTCGGGTAAGATTGATAAAAACTACATAGAAAGAGCTTTAAATCTTGCTGATGGCAACCCCCGTCTGTTGGAATGGCTCAATAATGAGGTTTTAAGTTCAGGGGATATAGATGCCAAGCTGCGGTCATTTGAGAATGAATCCGATGTTACTTGGCGCGATAAGAAGATAGTCTGGCGGTTAGAAGAAAAACCTCAACTCTTGACGGATGAAGCTCTTGAAAAAGTGGTTAGTAATTGCCTAATCTATGAAATTCCAGTTCCTATTGAAGCTTTAGAAGCGGTTTGTCAATCTGTTCCCAACTATCAGAAAAAAATAAAACAGGGACAGGATAAAGGTTTGATCGAGGTAATCTGCAATGACGACAGAGAAACCCTCTACCGCGCCTCTCACATCAAACATATTAACCCCCATATCGAGCTTCCCAAAGATGCAAGTAAGCTATCTGGTTTAGCGGGAACAGCAGCCAAAACTTTAACCGAACTTTGGGGGAATAAAGAAAACAACAATGAGGAAAGATGGGCAGAGATTTTCCGTCTAGCTTTTGCAGAGACAGAAAACCCTGAAAGATTTAGGGAACAATTCGATAAAATGATCTCAGTGCAATACAACAGAGAGGCTGATCGCGCCTACGAAAAAGAACTAAGAAAACAGAGAGTATATCTCATAGAAAACCAAGGGCAAATCTATCAAAAACTAGAGGAGTACCTAGAGCAACAGGATTGGAAAAAAGCCGACTACGAAACTGCCTTCATTATGTATCAGTGGATGGTTATAGAAAATTATGAAGGCTTCGATGAGCTTTTTAAACAGGTATCCTTAGACATAATCGATGAGATTGACCGTCTCTGGATGGACTACAGCGAAGAGAAATTTGGTATCAAGGGACAGGCGAAAATTTACCGTGACCTTGTTGGTGGGACAGGAGAATATAACGATGGAATATGGAATCGTTTTGGCGATCTCGTAGGTTGGAAACAAGGAGAACGATGGTTGCTGAATTTTGAGGGCAATATGGAAGTAGCATATTACTCCAGCGAAACCTATGATCATCACCTTCCCAAACTAATGTACATTAATAATACATTTTTATGTTTTTTTGGTAGTGATGGGAGTTATGAGTGTGGGTTGTTGAGGGTGGAGGGTTATTTGTTATTGGGTGAGGGTGGGAGGAGTATTTGTGAGGTGGGGGGGAGGTTAGGTGGGTTGGGGTTTGGGGGTATCTCTTCTCTCGCATCAAGACTTAAAGGACCGTAGCATATAAGGCTACAAGATTTTGTGAACAATTATTAACGGATAATTTTCCACAAAGCCATGCGGGTTCTGGGTTTTCGATACCTGTCACCAAGGGATCGTTGGCGATCGCGGTTAATGGATAATTATCAACTATTCATTATTAACTAAAAAGGCGATCGCAAAATTACATCTTCTCGAAAAAGAGATTAAACACCTGAAGCAAAACCCAAAGGTTGAAACTGAGCATCATTGATAATTTTAACGGTTTCCCCCGACTGCTTAATCACAAACAAACCGCGCCGATAGGCATAGACATCTATCCCCTGATCAATTTCAATTCCTGCCACTGCCCCATAAACCCGAAACTCTCGAAATTGGGGGAAAGCAACCTTAAATCGCTGTAATCGGCCCACAAAATCATCTACATCATCCCTCGACAGTCGAGATTTACATTCCACAGCCACCAACTCGCTCCCATTCACCGCCACAATATCAATCTCCATTGCCGCCCCAGGACGCTTACTTTTCAAGCGACTCATTGTTTGCCTCACATCAACGCCCCGTTCCTGAAATAAACGCACAACCGCAGGCTCTACCATTTCTTCAACGAATCTGCCCCAGCGCGTTGTTAGGTTATTAACAGCTTTGGTCGTTTCTTGTACCTGTTTTTTTAATTCTTCCATCGTGCGATTAGCTTCCTCTCTGCGGCGATCAGCTTCCTTTTGAAACTCGGCAAATTGGGCCTCAGTTCTTTCAAATAACTTGTAAATATCGGCGATCGTTACAGCGTCTGACATAGGAAGATTCTTCAAGCTTGAGAAGTCTAGTCCCATTCTAGCGACTTGGCGGAGAAGAAATGTCCCTAGCTTCTCATTCGTGTTTTTTCAATTAATTATTGACTATCAACTAATCAGCGATCGCAGTTCAAGGGGAAGGGGTCAAAGGTCAAAAGGCGATCGCGGTCAATGGATAATAGGCAATTGACAATGGATAATTATCAACTATTCATTATTAAAAGGGTGATCGCAGTTTGAATTTTGGGGGAAAGGGATTAAGGGCGATCACGGTTTTGGCTCCTGGGATTGAGTTGAACACTTACAGCCCACATTCCGCACCCTAAGTGTCACAACGTCTCAAAAGAGGAAGGGGCGTGAGTCAAAATACTTATCTAGAGGAGTGAGTTGGCGGCAAGCTGCCGGCAACTAAGCCGAAAAACTTAACATCTAGGGGGAGATGCAGAAGTGTTGAATGTTAAGATTTTGAGGATATTGTCCAAGTTGTGCATTGATGATACCAAATTTGAGCAGTTAATGACTCTATTCTCAATAAACAAGGGATTTTACCTGGGTGAAACCCAAACATTGTAAAGTTTTATTGCAGGATTCAACACTTCTGGGGGAGATGTTCCAGTTGCTCGCTTTGTTTTGTCACCCCTTGAAGTCAATCCATCTGGTCAAGATAAGAGATAATATTCTTGGCAAGGTTTGGGAAAAAATCTCAAAATGTTGCGCCT
>SFAU01000002.1 GCA_007096045.1 Microcystis novacekii Mn_MB_F_20050700_S1
TTCTGAATTGTGAGTTATAACTATTATAATCTCATTTCTCTTTGTGCTCAAGTTGAAGATTTTCTAGTTTTTGACTGCTATAAGTATTAATACTCATTGCATAAGTGAGATGCTCCCAAGACAACTTATCTCAGGAGATAGTTAAAAAAATCGTTTGGGAAAATCCTCAGCGATTTTATGGTTTAGCCTCTTAACGAAATTTTTTTACAGGAGTTTAGCCATCATTTAACGTCTCTATTTTCTCAACAAATCTTCAAATCAAAGGAGTTTCTGCTCATGATTACATCTCAAACTATCAAGCAATTAAACAGCTTTGTTGCTACTAGCAATAGTAGAGATGCCCTGGCGTCAGATTCAGATGGGGTAAAGACTACACAGAGCTATTATAATCGAATCATCAAACAGTGCAAAAAATTGGCTCAACTCGTAGCTATTTCTTGGCTAGAACATGAAAAGGCTCGAGAAATACGGCAGATATTTCTCGACTTCAAGAGCAATGATTTTGAACGCCGAAGTCAGACTTATATAGATATGGTAGATTTACTGACGGGAAAAAAAGGAGATTTGTTAGAACCTTGGTTTCCCAATGATAGTTTTGGAGCCACTTTTGATCAGGAAGAAATCGATTATTATCTCATTCAAGTCAAATGGGATACCTTTGAAGGGAGTCTCCAAGAAATTCCTCAACCTTCTGTAGAACAAGAAGGACCTTACTTTATTATGATATTGCCCTATCCTCCTAAACCCAGTGCCGAGAATATTGATTTAGATAATCCCCCGGAAGAACTGGAAAAATGGTTAAAAAGCCCCGTAAATATGAGTGATCCAAACCAAGTAATTACGGATCCATTTCCACCAGTTCCTTATCTTCCAACAACTTGTACCTAATTAAATACCGATCACAAGACCTAGCCTAGCCATAGAATAAGTGTTAAACTTTAAACATGAGCTTATACTATGGCTTACTAGGTTAAAATATTATGGTGACTAACTATCGGATTCTTGAAAAAATATATGAAAGTAACAAAACGTTGGTTTATCGAGGCACTACACAGCCAGATAATCAACCTACTATTCTAAAAATTCTTAAAGAAAATTATCCAAGTGTTTCAGACCTTACACGCTACAAACAGGAATATGAAATTACTTCCTCTCTCAAGGTAGATAGTACCATTAAGTCCTATGATTTACAAAGACATGAGAATAGTTTAGTCATGTTTTTGGAAGATTTTGGTGGGCAATCTTTAGATTTATTATTATCTCAAAGTCAATTAAGCCCAGAAGAATTTTTAATCATTGCCATTCAGATAACAGAGGGATTAGCGGCCATTCATAACGCTAATATTATTCACAAAGATATTAATCCATCTAACATTGTTTATAATCGGCAAACTCAAAAACTTAAAATTATTGATTTTGGAATTGCTACCCATTTATCTCAAGAAACTCAAACCTTTTGTTCTCCCTATCAATTAGAAGGAACATTAGCTTATATTGCCCCAGAACAAACTGGAAGAATGAATCGAAAACTCGATTATCGGAGTGATTTTTATAGTCTGGGGGTAACTTTTTATGAACTTTTAACTAATAAACGTCCATTTGAAACAACTGATCCGATGGAGTTAGTTCATTGTCATATCGCACAACATCCCTTACCTCCTCATGAAATCACCTCAGATATTCCCTTAGCAATTTCTAATATAGTTATCAAATTATTAGCGAAAACGCCAGAAGAAAGATATCAAAGTGCTTGGGGAATCAAAGCAGATTTAGAAACCTGCTTGAACCAATTACAGTCTCAAGGACAAATATTGCCCTTTTCTCTCGGAAAACTGGATATTTTTGCAAAGTTTCAGATTCCCCAAAAACTTTATGGTCGAGAACAAGAAATTACTCAACTGTTGACAACATTTGAGCGAGTTATTCAGGGAACAAAAGAAATAATTCTCATTTCCGGTTATTCAGGTATTGGCAAGACTGCTTTAGTCAGTGAAATTCACAAACCGATTACAGAACAAAAAGGCCAGTTTATTCGGGGTAAATTTGAGCAATTACAGGGAGACATACCTTATTCAGCCATTGCTAAAGCTTTTCAAGACTTAATATATACAGTTTTGAGTGAACCGGAAGTTATTCTACAAAACTGGAAAACAAAATTGTTAGAAGCTTTAGATGGCAATGGACAAATTATTATTGATATAATCCCCGAAGTTGCCAAAATCATTGGACAACAGCATCCCGTTGAAACACTTAGTAAAACTGAAAATCAAAATCGATTTCATAGAGTCTTTAAAAGATTTATGAATGTCTTTTTAACAAAAAAGCATCCATTAGTTATTTTTATTGATGATTTACAGTGGGCAGATTTACCTTCTTTGAATTTAATTGAACAATTAATTTCAGATCCAGAGCTTCAATATTGTCTCTTGATAGGGGCTTATCGAGATAATGAAGTCAGTTCAACTCATCCACTAAGACGGACTTTAGAAAAAATTCAGCAAGCAAAAGTCACAATTAACCAAATTATCCTTAAACCCCTAAAAATAAATCATGTTAATCAATTAATTGCTGATACCCTGATTTGTTCAACAGAATTGACAAAACCCTTAGCTCAATTAGTTTTCAAAAAAACCAATGGAAATCCTTTTTTCCTCAGTCAACTTCTCTATTCTTTATACCAAGAAAAGTTATTAAGACTTAACATCGGTCAATCTTTTTTAAACTCAGAAGATAATCCCCAAGGTTATTGGCAATGGGATATAAAACAAATTGAAAAGGTCTCTATCACTGATAACGTCATTGAATTGATGGTCAATAAAATAAAAAAAATAGATGATCAAACTCAACAGGTTCTCAAATTAGCTGCTTGCATTGGCCATGAATTTAACTTAAAAATTCTGGCTCTGCTCAACCAGAAATCTCAAATTCTCACGGCTAGAGAATTACAGTCTGCCCTTGATATGGACTTGATTATTCCCCTAGACAATAACTATAAAGTTCCTTTGCTGTTAGATTTAGAAGAATTATCAAACAACCGTGCTGAAAATTCTTTATCTGTCTGTTATAAATTTTTACATGATCGAGTACAACAAGCTTCTTATTCTCTTATATCAGAGGAAGAAAAAAGAGAAGTTCATCTAGAGATTGGCCGTCTCCTCCTCAAAAATGTTCAAGAAGATGATTTACACAATCACCTTTTTGATATTGTTAATCACTTTAATAAGGGAGCTACTTTAATCACTAAACAATCAGAAAAAAATGAGTTAGCTCAATTAAATCTTCAAGCATCGAAAAAAGCAAAAGCTTCAACTGCTTATGGAGTTGCCTTAATATTTTTAGAAGAAAGTTTAGCGTTGTTAGGGAATAATAGCTGGAAAAATCAATATCAGTTAACGTTAGAAATTCAGATAGAATTGTTAGAAACTCTCTACCAGAATACACAGTGGGAGCGCATGAAAGAGCTATCTACAGATGTTTTAGAAAAAGTGACTAACATTCTTGATAGAGTCAAAATTTATGAACTAGAAATCTTGTCCTATTACGCTCAATTTCGGCCAGATCTAGCTATTAATGTCGCACTTATTGCTTTAGAACAATTGGGAATCAAGATTGACCAAAATCAAAAAGGTGTCACTGAGAGAAAAATCAAAAATAAAATTAAGCAACAAACCAAATCCTTGAAATTACTATTACAAGATAAAAAAGTTGAAGACTTAGTTTACTTACCGAAAATGACCGATCCTTATAAACTTGCCGCTATTTCAGTAATGCAAAAGGTGACAACTGCTTTAGCGACAACAAATTTTGCATTATTTGTTGAAGTTGTATTAATTCAGCTTAATTTTTGCCTTAATTATAACAATCCCCCTCAGGCGGCCGCTACTTATAGTCTCTATGGAGTGCTTTTATGTGGAATTATAGAAGACTTAGATTTTGGTTATCAGTTTGGCCAACTATCTATGGCACTCTTAGAAAAGGATAATATCACGCAAATAGAGGCTTTTATTATTCATGAATATTATGGCTGTATTATGTATTGGAAAGAGCATATTAATCAAAAAATAATCTTAGAAAAATTACTGAATAGTTTACAAAAACTTGTCAATGTGGGGAATAATGAATATGTTTCTTACCTGGCTTTAGATTATTGCTTAATCAAATTTTTCGGAGGATGTAATCTAAAAGAATTAGAGCAAGATTATTACAAATGTAGCCAATTAATTCAATCTCTCAACCTTGATTATTCTCGTAACTATACAGAAATATGCAACAATATGGTTGTTAATTTGATCGGTATTGATCGACCTAAATATTTTATTTTAATTGGTCAATCCCAAGATCAAGAAGCACATTATATAGAAGATTTTACCAAAAATAATCATCAATGGTTGTTGTTTATTTACTATTTTGGCAAAATGTTTATTAATTATTTTTTAAAAGATTATGTCGAGGCTTTTAATAATAGTCAGTATGCAGATAAGTATGTGATAGCGATTGTCGGCTTTATCGGTAAACCACACCATATTTTTTTCTTCTCCCTTTCTCATCTTGCCTATTATCCTAGCTGTAATAGAGAACAACAAAAAGAATTATTAAAACAAATTAATAGAAATTTAAACCACCTGAAGAATTATGCTAGTCACTGTCCTGAAAACTTTCAACATAAATGTGATCTAGTCGAGGCAGAAAAGGCCAGAGTCTTAGGTCAAAACTGGAAAGCTCAAGAATTTTATGAAAAAGCAATTCAAGGAGCAAAAAAATATGAATTTATCCATGAAGAGGCTTTAGCTTATGAACGTGCCTCTGAATTTTATTTTACTTTAGGGAGAGAAGAAATCGGTAAACTATATCTCAGAAATGCTTATCATTGTTACATTCGTTGGGGTGCAAAGGCCAAAGTTAAACAATTAGAAGAAGAATACCCTCAATATTTATTAGGCATCAGCAATCAAAACAAATCTAAAGGACTGAGTACCACCATTTCAACTACTGGTAATGATGGAGCAGTTCTTGATTTAAACACTATTCTTAAAGCCTCGCAAGCGATTTCTGGAGAAATCAAGCTAGAAAATCTTCTGCAAAATTTAATGAAAATTGTCATTGAAAATGCAGGAGCGCAGAAAGGTTGTCTGATTTTAGAACAGGAAGGAAATTGGGTCATTGAAGCTCAAGGAACAATTGATCAAGAAACCATTAATATCCTAGAGTCAATTCCTATAGAATCAATAGATTATAATAACTCAATTCCTCTTTTACCCACTAAAATTATTTATTATGTCGCTCGCACAAAAGAAACTATCGTTTTAAACGATGCAACTTCTGAAGGTCAATTTACCAATGATTATTATATTGTGGCTAAACAAACTAAATCTATGCTTTGTATTCCTTTACTCAATCAAGGTCAAATAAAAGGAATTGTTTATTTAGAAAATAATCTAACCACAGGTGCATTTACTGATGAAAGAGTTGAACTATTAAATACTCTAGCAGCTCAAGCTGCTATCTCTATTGATAACTCAAGACTCTATCAAACCTTAGAACAAAGAGTGCAAGAACGCACTAAAGAACTCACAAATACTTTAGAGGTACTGAAAGCAACTCAAGCAGAACTTATCTTTGAAAATGACCTACTTAAAAGTGCTGAACACCCCCCCCAATTTGTCTATCAAGTGGGGGGAAGTTTACCGATGGATGCCCCGAATTATGTGGTTCGACAAGCCGATCGCAATCTTTATAAAGCTCTCAAACAAGGTCTATTTTGCTATGTTTTAAATGCACGTCAAATGGGAAAATCTAGCTTAATGGTACGGATGATGAGCCAATTACAAAAGGAGGGAATTAGATGTGCAGTCATTGACTTAACTCGGCTAGGAACAGACAATATTACCCCTGAACAATGGTATAAAGGATTAGCCGTTGATTTGCTCCGCAGTTTTGGATTAATCAAACAATTGAAAACTTTTAAAGCTTGGTGGAGTGAACAATTAGACCTGTCTCCTGTACAACGATTGGGAGAATTTATGGAAGAGTTTCTTCTAGTTAATTACGATTTTAATCAGCGGCAATCTAAACAATCGACTGTTATATTTATTGATGAAATTGATAGCATTTTAGGGTTAAATTTTGATGTCTCTGACTTTTTTGCTTTAATTCGTTCTTTTTATAACCAGAGAGCGATTCAACCTCAATTTCAAGAGCTAACTTTCGCCTTTTTTGGTGCTGCCACACCTTCAGCTTTAATTACTGACCCCCAGAAAACGCCTTTTAATATTGGTAACGCTATTGAATTAGCAAGTTTTAAAGAACACGAAGCCCAACCTTTATTATATGGGTTAACAGAAAAAGTCAGTAATCTTCAGACCATGCTCAAACAAGTCTTAAGCTGGACGGGAGGACAACCTTTCTTAACTCAAAAACTCTGTCAACTGATGCGGGATAGTGAGCAACCAATCCCCTCTAATCAAGAAGAACAATGGTTGGCCAACTTAGTAGCAGAAAAAATTATTCAAGATTGGGAGCTGCAAGATCAACCCGAACATTTAAAAACTATTCAAGATCGCCTTCTTCAAAGTCCAAACCGACCCCATTTATTAACCTTGTATCGACAAATCCTCCATCAAGAACCAATACAGATTGATGACAATCCCTATTTACCTGAGTTGTTTTTATCTGGATTAGTGGTAAAACGCCATGGGAAAATGGACGTTCATAATCGAATTTATCAGACGATATTTAATAATGATTGGCTTGAGCGATCGCTATCTTAAACTGAACCAGTATATTGACTTCTAAAGTATTTTTGATACAACTGACAACTGACAATTGCTTGATTTTCTCTCAGTTTAATTAAACCCATACTATTAAGTTTATAAGCAATAATCGGATCCACTATCATTGGTTGATTCCCTTCACAAATCTGTTGAAAAACATCGGCAAGTTCGGGTTGTTTTCGTAAAGTGACCCAGTGCATCTGTAAATGAGAGGAATAAATCCCCGTTGATGTAGTTGCTGATCTGATTAAATCTTCAATCCTGATTTGTTCTTGGCTAATATGATAAATCGCTAAATGAATCAAGGCAGGATGTCCCCCTACTAAGTCGATCAATTGTTTAATTTCGTTGGTTGCTAATTCATTTAATTGATATTTTTTGGCCAATTCTGCCACTTGTTCTTGACCAAAACCCTCTAACTCCATGGGTAATCCCACATTAAAAGGAGACTGTTCTAATCGCAGAGAAACATAAGATTCTGTGGATTGAACAATAATTAAACGTAATTTCTGCCACAGGGGAGATCGCTTAGATTCTTCATAACAAGCTCGGATTAAAGGTAAAAAATCTTCCGCTACTTTCGGATGTTCAAAGACTCGATGCACTTCATCAAAAGCCAATACCAGTGGCTGTTTGATTTCTCGTAAAATATACTCTTCAAAATAAATTGTCCAACTCATTTTAATTCCTATATCTTCATCCCAATAATCATCTAATTTGGCTTCTAAATTCAACTGCCGAGCGCAATTACGACAAATCCAGCGTGATAACTTGTTAAAATCTGCTATAATAGTTTGGTCAGCTTTTTGTAAATTTAAACTGACAATTTGATAGTCGAAGCGTTGTTGACAAGTTTCTAAAATTGTTAATAATAAAGACGTTTTTCCCCATTTTTTGGGAGCTTTAATGCGTACTAAAGCACCATATTGACCGATTTCCTCGATAATTTTTGCTTCAAGGTTTGTTCGTTTCAGATAATAAGGGGAATTATATGGAACAGGAGCATCGGGGTATTCTGGACGCTCATTCTGGGGATATTCCTTACTGCGACCCTCAAGCAATGTGGAGTTGCTAAAATGAGCTTGTAGTCTAAGTAAAAAATTTTTCTTATTGAGCGGTTCTCCGAGCAGTTGAGAGACTCTATGATAAAGTCCTGGAGCAACTACATTGGCAAGATAGCTGCTACTATAACCGTTTTTTTGGGCAATTTCTTGATAGGTTTTTTTCTGCCAAAGTCCTCGCAATAATAATTGTTCTGTGTCATTGAGACAGCGATTCTCAAGCTTGAGCAGTTGCCGATTAAGAATCTCTTGGATTTCCTCGAATTTCATTATTTTTGTTTAAGGTAAGAAGATTTGAGCCTGACTGCCTGACATAAGTGGGTGAAAGCTAGTGGCAGAGGGACTGAAAGAAAAAAGGGTAGAGATATAATTGGTGGAAGTTATCACACTTTCGCGCCCCTTGATATCATATCAAACTCCGCCCATCTTTATAATCAATTACTAAAGTTCTTCCGTCAATATAGTAAGTTTAAAGATTTGCGTCATCTCAAAGCCTTGGCTTGGATGGTCAGTGCCTTAATTGGCAGTGGGCAATTAAGCTTACCTGCTTGGGAACATAATGTTCCCTGTCGAGCAGAAAAAGCACAGATTGTGGAATGACGAACAATCTATGCTGGCGGCTTTGTAGCTACGAAACTCACCTCATCACCAGCCAATTGACTTTTTCAGCAAGCCCTAACTACTTCTAAAAAGATACTTAATAGAGCCGTAGATTAATACCATTGCCGTCAAAGTCACGGCCATAATTAGGGGGGCGATTTTGGCTAACCAGAAAGCCACGAAGATTATGCCGATTCCGTCAGCAAGTAAGATGGGTAAACGTGGCAATATGCCATAGTCAATAATTTTTTCCGTGGTTGGCTGCAGTTGAATCTTGGCTAAACAATGAAACCAAATTTGACTAACTAAAACTATTAAAGCTCCCCATCCTATCCAGAGGGCAGCCAGATAAAAGCCCGATAATTCTAAAACAATTGTACTAATTATGACGATAAAAAAGCGATCGAGGCGAGGATCGCTGGTTTTTTCCTGAAATTGGGCAATTTCTAGCAAGTCCACCGCTGCCATGCGGGCCTGTTCCATACACATCCCCAGGGTACCTAGGGCAAGAATGGCAGCGGATAGGTTTTCCGGTGGGAAGATTTGGGAGATTATGCCTAAACTAGCCGGAAAAAATAGTAAAAAAAGGATCGTTCGTCTCATCTATTCGAGGTGGGGTCGGATTAAGATAAGAAATGCTCTTGACTTGATCATTTCTGTAATGTCTTGTTTGCCTCCTTTTCAAAATGCTCTCCTTCTCACCCACGCTTTAACCCATCGTTCCTATGTCAATGAACAGTCCGAATTGACGGAAAATAACGAGCGCCTAGAATTTTTGGGCGATGCGATTTTGGCTTTTTTGGTGGGCGAACTATTGTATCAAAAATATCCCGCCATGAACGAGGCCGAATTAACCCGTTTGCGGTCAAATTTGGTCAAAGAAGAACAATTAGCGCAATTGGGCATTGAAATCGGTCTAGGGGAGTTAATGCGTTTGGGAAAGGGGGCAATTAAAGATCGGGGGCGATCGAATCCTACCCTATTAGCGGACACTTTTGAAGCAATAATTGGGGCTTATTATCTAGATTCGGGGTTAAATGCGGTTAAAAACTATCTGCACGGGCTTTTTATCCCTGTTGCCTCTCATTTAGTCTCTCAACAATCGGAATCGCCATCTTTTATCGATGCTAAAAATCTCTTTCAACAGTGGGCACTGGCTAATTTCGCCTCTAATCCAGAATATGCGATCATTGATGTTACCGGACCCCCCCACGCTAGGGAATTTACTGCCGAAGTGCGGGTTAATAACCTTCCCTACGGTACAGGTAAAGGTAAACGGAAACAGGATGCCACCAAAGCGGCTGCCGAAGATGCCTTAAAACGCTGTCAATTGCAATAGTAAATAGGGTTTGCTGAAAAAGTTTTGCGTGGGGGCAGGGTGTGGGGTGTGGGGTGTGGGGTGTAGGGTTTTACCCATTTTCAGGGGGTCAATTACCTAATTTTCAGGGAAAAAGTGCCTGAATTTTTCCCCCGATCACCCCAATTTCTGGCACTTTTTGATGGGAAAAAAGTCTAAAATTCTTATCCAACAAAGTTTTTAGATTTATTCAGCAAATTATACTTATCTTAGAGGCCACCAATTAACTTTATCTCTGGTGGCACTGTACACTTCTTTTAAACCCTCCGCATCCAGTACCCGAATTAAATCCCCCGTCGATTCTGAGGCAATTAATCCCACGGTTTGCAATCCTTTTAATACCTGTTCGACGGTGCGTTGATTGAGTTGACAAGCGCGAGCAATCACATCGACGGATAAATCAAAAGTATAGATATTTTCGGCATCTGGTTGACTGCCTAATTCTCTTTCTTGATAGATTAAAGCTCTCAGTAAAGTGGCTACAGCTTGGGGTGGATAGCTACTGCAATTAAGCAAATGATACTCGAATTTTTGCTGTAATTCAAATAAAAAACAGTACCGTTGATGAAAACTTTCGTTATCGTTGTAAATCTTTTCTAGTGCCGATAAGGGAATTTTCAGGACGTGGGTAGTTTTATAGGATTCCACCAAACAGGGAAAGGCACGACTGGCTAAACCATAACTAAAGGGTAAACTCCTCATGCCAAAACAGCCGCCAGGGTAGGTGATGGCAATAATCCGGTCGAGGGGAGTGCTGCGGACGACGATTACACCCTCATCCAAAATCACATACAAAACATCTAGAAATTCATCGGGTAGAAAAGCCGTATAGACGGGACGATTGGAAAATAGCCTCTCTAGCTTGAGATTGTCGGCATCGAGATACTGACTTAACCAAGCTTCCTCTAGTCCGCGAAAGAGAAAACTCTGGTTAATCAGTTGTTGTAGGAGGGTTGTTTTTTTGGCTTTGACGCTCTTGCCCATAGTCTCAAACCTAGATGTAGCACTGATTTTATCTTCTCACAGTTTCCCTTGTTATCGCCTTATTCCCAATTTGTTTTATAAATGTATTGAAATTTTATTTCCTGTGCTGTAAGATTAAAGCAGACCTGAAAACAGATACAACCTCAGAGTAAAGCTTAGGAGCGCCGCCGATGCAGTCATCCCAGTCTTGTTTATCCCTACTCATGGCAACTGTCCTGACGGGAGGAATGCTGGTATCTTGCACCCCATCCCCCACCAATAGCGGCAATGACAGCCAAAAACCCGTGACTGTGACGCTTGTTTCCTATGCTGTCACCCAAAGTGCCTACGAAAAAATCATTCCCAAATTTGTCGAGGAATGGCAACAAAAAACGGGGCAAAAAGTGACTTTTGAACAGAGTTATGGTGGTTCCGGTTCCCAAACTCGCGCCGTTATCGATGGTTTAGAAGCGGATGTGGTAGCGTTGGCTTTAGCTTTGGATACCAAGAAAATTGAGCAAGCGGGATTAATTCAACCCGGTTGGGAAAAAGAAGCACCCAATGACTCTATTGTTCATAAATCTGTGGTGGCTTTTGTTCCTCGCGATGCCAATATTAGAATTAATAAATGGTCAGATTTAGCCAACGATAATATTAAAGTTATTACCGCTAATCCCAAGACTTCTGGCGGAGCGCGCTGGAATTTTCTCGCTCTTTGGGGTTCGGTGACGCAAGCGGGAGGCAGTGAACAAGCGGCGCAAGCTTTTGTCGAAAAAGTGTTTAAAAATGCGCCAGTTTTACCTAGAGATGCTCGCGAATCTAGTGATGTATTTTTTAAACAAGGCCAGGGAAATGTGCTGATTAATTACGAAAATGAGATGATTCTCGCTAACCAAAAAGGTGAGAAGTTAGCTTACACTGTTCCCACCGATTACAACATTTCTATTGATAATCCCGTGGCGGTTGTTGATGCCAATGTGGATAAAAAAGGTACGAGAAAAGTAGCCGAGGCTTTTGTGCAGTTTTTATTTACACCAGAGGCACAGAGGGAATTTGCTCAGGTGGGGTTTCGTCCCGTTGAACCGACGATAGTTAAAGAGTTTGAGAGTAAATTTCCTCAGATAAAAAATCTCTTTACCGTACAGGATTTAGGCGGTTGGGATCAGGTACAAAAACAATTCTTTGATGGTGGAGCCGTCTTCGATAAAATTTTGACTAAAGCTGGTAAATCTTAAGGAGAAAACCCATGGATAATCAACCTCAATGGCAAACTATTAGTAATCCCCAAAGTGACTTACATCTTGATCAATCTGGACTAGATCGCCCCACTACTCGAAGAATAAAAATTCGGGTTCCCAAACAATATATTAACGAGCCAATTATAGCCCGTTTAGGGTCTTTTCCTGGTCTAAAAGTGAATATATTTTCCGCTTTATTAGCTGCCAATAATAATCAAGATGGCTGGTTCGATCTACAACTACAAGGCAATTCCCAAGCGATAGAAAATGCCCTTTCCTATCTGGCAGATTTAGATGTAGAAGTTTGGTATGATTCAGCACAAGTTCTTGAAGAAGCGGACAATTGGTAATCTCTAGCAATAATGAACAATGGCTAACCCACAATTATCTTTATCTCCCAGTCAACCCCTGAAAAAAGTTTCTATTCCTTGGGTAATTACCATTAGTTATCTAGTGGTTTTGTTGGTTTTACCAGCAGCGGCACTATTTGCTAAATCCCTAACTCTTGGTTTTGCCGAATTTTGGCGCATTGCCACTTTACCGATTTCTTTATCCGCTTACCAAGTCACTTTTTTTACTTCCTTAATCGCCGGATTAATTGACGGAGTTTTTGGCACTATTATCGCTTGGGTATTAGTACGGTATCGATTCCCGGGTAAAAAAATTGTCGATGCTTGTGTAGATTTGCCCTTTGCTTTACCCACTTCTGTTGCTGGTTTAGTCCTAGCCACAGTTTACAGTGATAACGGTTGGATCGGTCAATTTTTTGCCCCCTTTGGTATTAAGATATCCTTTACCATTTTAGGGGTTTTTGTGGCGATGTTATTTATCGCTTTACCCTTCATTGTCCGCACCCTACAGCCGGTTTTACAGGAAATGGAAAAAGAAGTAGAAGAAGCGGCTTTATCTTTAGGTGCTTCCTCTTGGCAAATCTTTTGGCTAGTGATTTTTCCCACAATACTACCGGCTATTTTAACAGGAGTTGCCCTCGGTTTTGCCAGAGCGATCGGTGAATATGGTTCTGTAGTTATTATCTCCTCTAATATCCCCTTTAAGGACTTAATTGCCCCAGTTTTAATCTTCCAAAGACTAGAGGAATATGATTACACGGGGGCGACAGTAATCGGCATGGTTTTATTACTGGTTTCCCTACTGATGTTAGTAGTAATTAATTTCCTGCAGCAATGGGGGCAAAAATACAGAGTTAAGTAAAGAGTAAAAAATATTAGAGTATGACTGGAGACAGATCAAAAATGCAGAATCCAAAAGCCTTAACTAAAACGAAAGAATGGGATTACAAACCCCTACTAATTATCGTCGCCCTTGTTTATCTTGCCTTCTTGCTTTTTATTCCAGCAGCGGCAGTATTTTACTATGCTTTTCGCAATGGATTCCAAGCTTTTTTAGAAGCGGCGGGAACTTCTGACTTTATCGAAGCGGTAAGATTAACAGTAATTATTGCCCTAATTACTGTACCTTTAAACACAATTTTTGGACTTTGTGCAGCCTGGGTAATTGCTCGCAATCAATTTCGTGGCAAAACGTTATTAATTAGTTTAATTGACTTACCTTTTGCCGTTTCTCCTGTGGTAGCGGGTTTAATGATTGTACTGCTCTATGGGCGCAATGGTTGGTTAGGTTCTTTTCTAGAATTTTTCGATATAAAAATACTTTTTGCTTTACCCGGAATGGTATTAGCAACTATATTTGTTACTATGCCTTTTGTCGCTAGAGAAGTTATCCCAGTCTTAGAAGAAATAGGCTTAGAACAAGAGGAAGCGGGGCGCACTTTAGGGGCAAATGATTGGCAGATTTTCTGGCGCGTAACTTTACCCAATATTCGTTGGGGATTGATGTACGGAGTGCTGTTAACTAATGCCCGGGCGATGGGAGAATTTGGGGCGGTTTCTGTGGTTTCTGGCAGTATTTTAGGGAGAACTGCTACCCTGCCAATTTTCGTAGAACAGGCTTATAAAAATTATCTCACTCCTGCCGCTTTTAGTGCGGCAGCTATCCTCGCTTTACTAGCGGGAGTTACTTTAATTATCAAAGAAATTCTCGAACGTAAAACCGCCCACAAAATTCACACTACATAACTACAAAAAACCTAAAAATTATGAGGGCGTTGGGTTTCATACTTCAACCCAACCTCCGTTCATCTTATATTTAATTCCACCCACCTACTTACTTAACTACAATTAACCTAAAATATGAGTATTACCATCCAGCAAGTTTCTAAACGTTTCGGCAATTTTCAAGCTTTAGATAATATCAATTTAACCATTCCTGAAGGCAAATTAGTCGCCCTTCTTGGACCATCGGGATCGGGAAAATCCACCTTATTACGTTCAATTGCGGGATTAGAAACTCCCGACAGTGGTGCGATTATTATTAATGGACAAGATACCACTCATCTAGATCCTAGACGGAGAAATATCGGCTTTGTTTTTCAACATTATGCCCTATTTAAACATTTAACTGTCCGTCAAAATATTGCTTTTGGTCTAGAAATTCGCCAGCAAAAATCGCCAGTAATTAAGAAAAAAGTTGAGGAACTATTAGAATTAATTCAATTACAAGGATTAGGTGATCGCTATCCCGCCCAATTATCGGGAGGACAACGGCAAAGAGTAGCTTTAGCCCGCGCTTTAGCCATTCAACCGAATGTATTATTATTAGATGAACCCTTTGGAGCTTTAGATGCAAAAGTTAGAAAAGAATTAAGGGTATGGCTGAGAAATTTACACGAAGAAGTTCACGTTACCAGTGTTTTTGTTACCCACGATCAAGAGGAAGCAATGGAGGTAGCTGATACGATTGTCGTGATGAATCATGGTAGAATTGAACAGGTGGGTTCTCCCGCCGAAATTTACGATCATCCTGCCACACCTTTTGTGATGCAGTTTATTGGGGAAGTGAATATTTTACCTAATCTAGCAGGATTAGGTAATGGACATCATCCGGGGGATAATTCCACAGTTTTTATCCGTCCCCACGACCTAGAAATTATGCCCGAACAAGATGGGTTGAATAGTTGGGCAGTGGTAAAAAGAGTTATTCATTTAGGCTGGGAAATACAAGTAGAATTAATGTTAGCCGATGGGGAAATGGTGGTGGCTTATCTCAATCGTGAGGAGTACAAGCAATTACAGTTACAACCAGAACAAACAGTACATTTAAAACCAAGAAAAGCGACCTTACTCACTGATTTTGACAATAAAAGTGAGAAATTTATCGATTATTCAATTTAAAAATTTTAGGTGTATTAGAGTGCTTCTCATAAAGATGAAGTATAACCTAATTATGCTATAGTTCCCTACTGTTAACATCAAAGGTATCTATAAAATAAACATTAAAGCAAACTCAAGGCTGATTCTGATCTGGACAAAGCAGATGATGGGGAAACTCAGGAAAGAGAAATGGGTGCATCTGACCACCCATTGGATTTAGTAGCTGTACTGAATTTAAACTGCGTATGGGCAATTTTAGGACAAATGCTCAAACTTCCTCTCCCTGCTCCAAACCCCAATTATGAATTATACATAGGTAGCAGCGCAGAGGCTAAGTCCGGGTACTGGCGGTGCGGGACGGTGCTATAGCGAGTTCCTTACCCTATTTAGAAATCTTTGTCAAGTACAATTTGTACCAAATTAGATTAGCTTACCCTGAGCAAGTTTCTTTGTTCTATGTTAGGATGTTAGCGGCTCATTTTTGGGTCTGAGATGAGCCTTTTTCCGTCAACTCTTGAGGAGTCGTGCGTTTCATTTTTGAATTGGCACTGTCGGGCTGTAATGCCTGATTTTGTCCTATAGGTCTAATAAAGTTGTTAAGTATTGCCCTTATCGATCGAGATCGGGTTAGCTTGGAGATAGCAGTGAGCATTCAGCTTTAAACACTTAATAACTGCTAACCGAATCACTGATAAGGGGGTTTTTTCATGGCTTTTAGCCGTTGTAGCGGTATTTTGCTTCATCCCACCAGTCATCCCGGTCGTTACGGGATTGGAGAACTAGGTAGGGAGGCCTATCAATTTATCGATTTTTTGGCTCAAAGTGGTCAAAAACTCTGGCAAATTCTCCCTTTAGGTCCCACAGGGTACGGTAACTCTCCCTACATGAGTTTTAGTGCCATTGCTGGCAATCATCTCCTGATTAGTCTCGATATTCTTCGGGAGAAAAACCTGCTTAGTCATGCAGATTTCGAGGATATTCCCGATTTTCCCCTCGATCAAGTGGATTTTGATAAATTGATCGCTTGGAAAATTCCCCTACTTAGAAAGGCTGCGAGCAATTTTGTCAAGGGTTCTGACACAATTCTTTACAAACAGTTCGCCGGCTTTTGTGGTGGCAATGCTGATTGGTTAGAGGATTACGCCCTATTTATGGCTTTATCCCACGCTTACCAGGGTAAAGCATGGATGGAATGGCCGACAGAAATTCGTGAACGTCATTGGGGTGCGTTGGCAACACCGAAACAGGAGTTACAAGAGGAGATTTTTCTGCACAAATTCCTGCAATTTGAGTTTTTTGAGCAGTGGTTAGCCCTAAAACGCTATGCTAACGCCCTTGGTATCGAGATTATCGGTGATATCCCCATTTATGTCTCCCATAATAGCGCCGATGTTTGGGCAAATCCCCCGGTTTTCCGACTAGATCCCCAAACCGGTAATCCCTTGGAAGTGGCGGGGGTTCCCCCGGATTATTTCTCAGAAACGGGGCAATTATGGGGAAATCCTCTCTATAACTGGGATTATCTCAAAAATACTGGCTTTGACTGGTGGGTACGCCGTTTAAAAGGGGTTCTTTCCCTAGTCGATATCATCCGTATCGATCATTTTCGCGGATTAGAGGCCTATTGGGCCGTGGCTTTTGGCCAGGAAACCGCCATTAATGGCCGTTGGATTAAAGCACCGGGTTACGATCTATTTAATACCATCCGAGACCGTTTGGGTAAATTGCCGATTATTGCCGAAGATTTGGGCGATATTGACCAAGCAGTCCTAGATTTTCGCGATCACTTTGCTTTCCCCGGGATGAAGATTCTCCACTTCGCTTTTGGGGGTGATGCGGGTAATCCCTATCTTCCTTTTAACGTCGAACGCAACTGTGTGATTTATACCGGCACTCACGATAATAATACTACTGTGGGTTGGTTTCAGGATAACGCCAATGACTACGAAAAAGCGCGACTATATCAATATCTTGGCGCTGCCAGTGGTCAGGGAGTGGCTTGGGATCTGATTCGACTTGCCTATAGTTCCGTGGCTAATCAGGCGATCGTACCGTTACAGGATGTGTTAGGTTTAGGATCGGATGCGCGGATGAATACCCCCAGTGTCGCAGAAGGGAATTGGTCATGGCGCTATCGTCAGGAAGCTTTAACCGGAGAATATAGCGAGAGATTGCGAGATTTAGTCAATCTTTTTGGCAGAAATCGTTAAATATCAACCCTTTTTTCGAGACGTTACTCCTAACGTCTCTTTTTGTCTGGTTAATGCGGGTGAGAATTTTTTAGCAATCTTTGCCGGATGCGATCGAGATTTTCTTGACTATTGACGGGTAAATGGGGTAGGGGTAATTCTAAATTGGGCCAATTAGTCAAATCATGGCAAGGACAGGATAAACCCGATTGTCCCACCACTTCAATTGGTACTGGTATAGTACAACGAGCGCAGGGGTGAAATTCCCATTGAGGGGAAAGTAGGTCTTGGATAGTTTGTTGAGTACCCTCCAGGTAACAATCGCCACTTTCAGGAGCGAGAATTTTTTGCCAACAATCTTCAAACTCCGACGAATAGCGATCGCCATTGAAAATTGGCAGCGGAAATAGCATAGCTTGGTTTTTGGGACAAATAACTTTTTTTCCCAATTGAAACCAATGGGCGAGATACTGTTTAACTGCGGAGGTGTCTGACATATAGTTTGTGTGGAGGCTGCCCTGATTATTGCTCTTACCATCAATCCTAGCGGTGACATACCCGTCGCTAAAAGCGAGGGCTTCCTCTTTCATAGGCCAATGCCTCCGCCAAGTGGTTCCTTAGCTTTGGTCTTACTCAGCCTCCGCAGGTTTTGCTCTTCCCTAAAGAA
>SFAU01000020.1 GCA_007096045.1 Microcystis novacekii Mn_MB_F_20050700_S1
ACTCCACAAAAGCGTTTAAACTCTTCTGGATTCAAATTTTTTACTTTTTCGTAAGTCATGGTTTTTCTGAGTGTTTTACTTTATTGTACATAATCAGTTCCTATTTTTGCAGGAGGTCTCTTGTCTTTTGGCCCAAACTATTGATAAAATTAGGGCGGCAATTATAATACCCAAAAAATATCTTTCAAAGCTGCTATCTATAGTAGGTTCATTTTTTCGCTTGTACAGAGAAAATCCCATGTAAATAAATATAGTTAGCCAAACTAGATAATAGGGCCAGCGTTCAGCCAAAATCGTTACTGCATCGGGTAAAATTAAAATTTGCTGAGTACCAAAATAGCTAAAAAAAGAAGCGACGTACAAAAATCCCTGCAGCCAAGTTTTTTTAGCTTTATAACGTCCTAAATGGTCAAGTATATTAGCAAAATTGCTGTCTTCTCCTTTGAGAAAATCCAGAAAAATTGGTAGAAAAAATATGCCGATTATTAGCAAGGCAAAAATATGGGAATATTTAAATATATTGTCATTCCATAAATTATTTTTAGCAGAGGATTTGGGGCGATTAAATAAAAATAGACCATAGGAACTTAAACCGATTATTATTGTGAATAAAGGTTGCGCTACATGACCATGAACTAGGGTGCTTCCACAAAAAACTGCTATGGGTAAATGTTGAATTTTTCCTCTAGCAAGAGAAGCACAACTGACTAAAAAACAAAGAAAGGGAAATAAAAGTACATGAGGAGGCCATATACTTAGAAAAATGCTGCCCGGTATGGTTCGATTCACTAGGCTAAAATGAATAAAAGCGCAAAAAAGTGCTAAAGGAAGAAAAAAAGTGGCACGAAAATAATTGGCAGTAATATGAAGCGCACAGACAAAAAATCCTAGTTGCAGGGCAATTCCCATAAAAATATGAGAGTTTTGGGGAGCGGGAAAAATCGGAATAAGGTCATAAAATAAAATTTCCGAGAAAGCATACATATAAAAGAAAAATGGCCCAGGGTGATAAAAACGCCAACGGGAATAATTGCCATAAATTTCGTTAAAACTTTTAGCATTAATAATTTGTAAAGCGTTGGCCGCTGCGTCACCATCTTCGTACATTGGCACAGTAAAAAGATAGCGATTAGCTAACAAAATAATCACCAGTAAACTCAGCCAAATAATTATGGAGAAACGGACAGTAATTTGCTTATTCATATTTGATGATTGATACCAATATTAAGGGGGGATCTATCTTCAATTTAATTATAACCAGCTACTTACTTACAAATCAATCATCCAACAATAGCGTGACTAACACCTTATCGACGCGATTACCGTCCATATCCACCACTTCCAAGCGCAACCTTTGCCATTCAAAATGATCAGCAGCCCCCGGAATTCTGCCAAGATGGGTAATAATAAAACCACCTAAAGTGTGATAATTGCCCTGTTTTTCCCCGGGTAATTCACTAATTTCAAATAATTCTTTAAAATCTTCGATCGCCACTGTGCCATCGATCAACCAAGAACCATCTTCCCGCTGCACGATCTGAGCATCTTCAAGATCATCTAATTGGGGTAAATCACCGACAATTGCCTCTAAAATATCCTTGCGCGTCACCAATCCTTGAATCACCCCGTACTCATCCACTACCAAGGCAATATGATGACCACTTTGCTGCACTAATTCTAAAACTTTTAAACCCCTAGTGCTTTCCGGCACAAAAAGCGGCTGTTGTAAATCCTTCGTCAGGTCGAAACTTTCACCCGTTAAACAATCGGCTAATAAGTCCGTGACTTCGATTACCCCCAAAACCTCATCTAAACTGCCCTGACACACGGGAAAACGGGTATGATTGCTCTCAATTAGCTTCTGGCGGTTAATTTCGGCACTATCTTCCAAATCTAGCCAAACAACATCCGGGCGCGTGGTCATAATCTGACTTACTCGGCGATCGCTCAATCCTAACACCCTTTCCACCATATCCTGTTCTGCTTCCTCAAAGGTTCCCGCTTCGGTTCCCTGTTTAAGCATAATTTTCAATTCTTCTTCCGTAATTGGGGAATCATTATTATTACCGCTAATCCCCAACAAACCGAGAATCAGATTAGTCGATTGACTCAAAAGATGGACAACGGGCGAAACAATTTTTGATAACCGCTCAAGAGGACTAGCAACAAGGATAGCGATTTTTTCGGGATTACTTAAACCTAATCTTTTCGGCACTAATTCCCCCACCACCAGGGATAGATAGGTAATAATTAACACCACTAATCCTAATCCCAAAGCTTGACTGTAGGGGGCTAAAACAGGAACTTGCGCCAATAATTGCGCCACACTGACCGATAAATTCGCGCCTCCGTAGGCCCCGGCAAAGATTCCCACTAGGGTAATGCCAATCTGCACCGTCGATAAAATTTGATTGGGATCATTGGCCAATTTTAAGGCCACCGCCGCCCGTCGATCATCTCTGGCTAATTGTTCCAAACGGATTTTGCGCGCCGAGACAATGGCGATTTCCGAGAGAGCAAAGACTCCATTGAGGAGGATGAGGAAGAGGATAACAAGAATTTCGGTAGTCGCCGAGAACATGGTTAAAAGTTACAGGTAAAAGGGCCGATAGTTGTTTGTATCATAGTGCGAGGATCGGTTAAGTTCAGTAAAGAATCATCTTGATTTTTAACGAGTTACGAAGGCTTGTGTCTGGAGAGGGGGTACTCTCAGTATAAATGGGATAGGATAAACTTCGCGCTCTTAGCTCAGTTAGCAGTGAACAGTCAAGAGTGACCCGTTGCCAGTAAAAAAAGTTGTCCCTGGGAGAGTGGGGACAAACTATCTCAATCTATTTGCCTGAAAAATTATGATCGCTACACCCGTATCATCGAAATCGAACCCTATCACGGAAATCCGTCCCGGACTGCCGACTATTTGCGGTTGGGAACAGGAAATCGCGGCGATTGTCAATCACGATGATCCGATCTTTTTACCGACAACAAATCTCAACTTAGATAATATTAAGGCTGGTTTTGCCTGTGCCTTGCATATGCACCAACCCACCATCCCCGCGGGTGTTAACGGTGAATTAATCTGCAATCTCCAGCATATGTTCGAGCATCAAGGGGATGGTGATAACCATAATGCCAGCGTTTTTGCCTGGTGTTACAGTCGCATGGGCGATTTTATCCCGGAATTGGTGGCGGAAGGCTGTAATCCCCGGATTATGCTCGATTATTCCGGCAATCTCCTCTGGGGTTTGGTACAGATGGGACGGCAGGATATCCTCGATAAACTCAAATTAATCACCTGTAACAGTCAATATCAACCCTATGTGGAATGGTTGGGGACGATGTGGAGTCATGCGGTGGCTCCTTCCACACCGATTCCCGATCTAAAATTACAGATGCAAGCATGGCAAACCTATTTTGCCTCGATTTTTGGCCTAGATGCTCTGAAACGAGTCAAAGGGTTCTCTCCCCCGGAAATGCACCTTCCTAACCATCCTGATACCCTCTACGAGTATATTAAAGCTCTGAAAGAATGCGGCTATCGTTGGTTATTGGTACAGGAACACTCGGTGGAAAATCTCGACGGTTCGGGATTGAGTCAGGAACAAAAATATGTTCCTAATCGCCTGGTGGCCCGCAATTCTCGGGGTGAAGTAATTGCGATTACTGCTTTGATTAAAACCCAAGGTTCCGACACCAAATTAGTTGCCCAAATGCAACCCTACCACGAGGCCAAATGCCGCGGTAAACAGCAAATCGGCGGCGTTTGGGTTCCTTCCCTGGGTTCCCAGATTGCCGACGGTGAAAATGGTGGTGTGATGATGAATGAGTTTCCTCGTGATTTTCCCAATCCTTGGCGGGAAATGCGGGGAGGTTCCAGTGTGGCAGGATTTAACGGTACGGAATATCTGGAGTTAATCGAGGCTGCTGGCGTTAATCCCCAAGATTATCCCCCAATTCAAGCCGTACACCAGCATAAAATCTGGCAGCGAGTTAATCCGGATGCCGCTACCCCGGAAGCGGTAGAACAGGCGATCGCTGAGTTAAAACAGACCGACCACCGTTTTAGCATGGATGGGGCATCTTGGACAAATGATCTCAGTTGGGTGCGCGGTTACGAAAATGTCCTCGAACCGATGAACCAATTAAGCGCTCAATTCCACGAGAAATATGATCCTTTAGTACAGGCGGATCCTGGTTTTACCCGACGACCGGATTATCTGGAGGCACTGCTTTATAATTTGCTCGTGCAAACCAGTTGTTTCCGTTATTGGGGCCAGGGTACTTGGACCGATTATGCTCGCACTTTGTACGAACGAGGCGCAGCCTTAACCCGCTAAGATGGCAAGGTATCTAGGGTGCAGATTCTGCGCTCTAGTAGTACAAAAGTATGATTAGGAGATGTTCGCCGATAACTATTTATGACAAGCTTGAATCGAGGTGATTTAAAACTTTGCTTCTAGTCCAGCTTGTTTGCAAATGACATTGGCTGTGACTTGATCAATAGTACGGTGTCTTTTAATGGGAATAGTTTTTTCTCCATTGGTGTAGATAGAATGATTCCCGCCTTCCCTGAGAAAATAAAAACCGTTTTCTTCAAAATATTTGATTAAATCTCTGCGTTTTACTGACATCTTAAATACTTAGAGAAATTGATTCTAACAAGCATTCTTCTAGAGGAATCGGTTGGTTTTGTTGTTGATAGGCTAAAATCATTTCCAAGAGAGCATCTTTGAGCATTTCTCGACATTCTTCTAAGGTTGATCCTTCGGTAATTACTTCTGGCCATTCTATCAGTTGTCCCATGTAACCAGAGGGAATTTTTGTATATTTAGCAGTATATTGATTGAGCATAGTTATCTCTTTTTTTATTTACTTAACTTAGCAATGATTGAAACCGATCATCTCGCCGAATCTTATCAAAATCTTTATCTGTTTTCGCCAGATCTTGATATTTGACATCAAGACTGATGAACGATTTATTTGATTAGTGGTATTCCGAGGTCTTTGCAGATTTTATTAGCGAGAATATCCCTAATTTCCGTATGTCTTGGAATCGCAGATCTTTTATTTAATCGGGGGTTAAACCACCAAGAATGGCTACTTCCTTCTCTGAGCATTTCACAACCTTGAGAACGAAGGTAGCGGATCAACTGTTTGCGTTTCATACAACAATTTTCTCTTCTTGGTAGTTTCCCCTAGTAGCGGCAATTGCTTCCTGTTTATTCAATTCTAATGCTTCACTAAGAGTAATTTTTAGGCTTTCTAATAACTGGTCACGAGATGCTTCTTGACAGTTAACTCCCGGAATTTCTTCTATCCAACCAATCCACCAATCTCCGTCTGGCTGAATGATAGCTGTGTAGGTGTTAGTCATAGAATATCTCCTTAGCTAAAATACAAATATATATTATTATACTCGATTTAGGAAACTCTGAAACCGCTCATCTCCCCGAATCTGCTCAAAATCTTTATCCGTTTTCGCCATATCTTGATATTCGGTATGGAGGTTGTCAGTCAGGAATTATTGCATCAATTATTTCTCTCCGATTCTTGCGATAAATATAGAAATCGCTATCTAAAGTTAACACAGAACTGCTTTCAATTAATTCAGTCATCCTCACCAAATGAGTAGAAAACGGGTTTCTCGGAGAAACCCGTTTTCTGTGCGTTACTCACTCTCGGATGACTTTGACTTCATCATTTAGGCTAAAATCTATTTTAATTGTTCCCCGTTCAATTAAAGACATTATTGCATCTTCACTCCCATAAACATCTTGTAAAATAAAACAGGATTCAGTGATAACTGCCTCACAAGTTAATAAAGGTTTGGCAACTTTTTCCCATTGCTGAATTGCCCAATTGTGATAATTATCACTCCGGTCGAGAACGGCGACTAAGACCCCCGTATCTAGAATTACTCTTTTGAGCATATTAGACTAGATGCTTCTTTTTAAATTCCTTCTTTTTTAGGGATAAATCTCCTTTACCACTGTCTAAACACCCCACTAAGTCTCCAGCTGATTCTAAAGCAGAAATTTCTCTTTCTTCCTCATCAATTGCTGTCTTATCTGCTTTAAGCTGCAAAAATTCAATAAACTCTATTACTTGTTGTTGTTGTTGTGGGTTGAGGGTTTGCAGTTTTTCTAAAATGGTTTGTTGGTGGGTGGTTGCCAGTGTCATAGCAATTGTTCTCCTGATAGGATCGAAAGTTGTGACTTAAGAGTTATTATACCCTAATTCTGATGATAGGATTGCTTTCGACATAGATAGTTATCTCTTTTTTTATTTACTTAACTTAGCAATGATTGAAACCGCTCATCTCCCCGAATCTGCTCAAAATCTTTATCCGTTTTCGCCATATCCTGATATTCGACATCAAGACTGATGGCGCGTTGTAAGTTTTCGATAGCTAATTCCACATTGTTTTGTAAGCCATAACAGCAAGCTTTGTTGTAGTAAGTATTAGCATCATTTGAATTAATTTTAATAGCTCGATCCCAGGATGCGATCGCTTGTTCATACCTTCCTAAATCAGCTAACGCAACCCCTCGGTTGTTCCAAGCTTGATGGTCATCGGGTTTAATTTCTAAAGCTTGATCGTAGGATGCGATCGCTTCTTATAATCTGCCTAAATTCCTTAACGCATTCTCTCGGTTGTTCCAAGCTTCATGGTCATCGGGTTTAATTTCTAAAGCTCGAGCGTAGGATGCGATCGCATCTTCATACCTTCCTAATTTACCTAACGCAATCCCTCGGTTGTACCAAGCTTGATGGAAATCGGGTTTAATTTCTAAAGCTTGATCGTAGGATGCGATCGCATCATGGTCATCGGGTTTAATTTCTAAAGCTTGATCGTAGGATGCGATCGCTTGTTCATATTCTTTTCCCATTGCATGAATTAAACCTTTTTCATGCCACAATTGAGATGCTCGAACAGGATCGAGAGATGGGGAATCGCTTAAATAGGCCTTAATTTCGGCCAACTTTTCCTGTCGTTGTTGGGGAGTGAATTGCTGATAGGTATCGAGATCGCTGTCTAAATAAACCAGTCTTCTAATTTCTCTTTCCAATATGTCCTTATCGGTCGGAAATTCATAAACTCCCGAATACCAATCAAAAAAATCCGACGCACGACGAATAAAATACCGCAAGGCAAATTCCGGCAATAAGAATACTAAAGTAAAGGGAAATTGCCGCTCAAATCGCTCACGAGATAGGTTTAAATAGCCTAAAATCTTAGGAACTCCGGCCCAGGTTCCCCCATAAACTGGACTTTGACTCGATAAGAAATAGCCTTGACTTTCCGCTTCTTCGTAGCGCAGTAGTGCATTTTCTAAACCGCGCACAAAAAGAATGTTTAGATTGGTGTAATTCGGTAGATCGATAATTTTCTCATACAGATTATCGGTTTCTGAATCAAGTTGCAGAACTTGAATATTTTTATTAGGTAAATCTTGACTGATTCCCTGAATAATCTCATCAGCTTGCACGGGAGAACAGCGAACAAAGAGTAAATTAAAGCCATTTTTTCGTCTGAGCGATCGCAGTAATGCTTGATAGGATTCTGCTGCTGTTAGGGGTTGCTCTTCTAGCAATCCTTCAAAATCCGATTCCTGAAAGTTAGTTAAGGGTTTGACTTTTTGGTTTGTCATTATTATACTCCTCCCGGTGTGGGTTGGCTGAGGATTGCGTCTTTAAACTCCTTAATTTCGGTAATTAAAGGATGCACATCATACCAACTTTTTAACTCTGCATCTGCATCAAAATAAGCCTATTGTAAAATACAACGATTGAATAATAATTTACGATGAGCTTCATCATTTTGAATTTCGTTGGTACGATATACCTTAGCCAGAATTTTCCACTGCTCGTGTTCTACTGTTCTCTGATAGACATCTCTAGCTTGAGTTATTGCTCTTTGAGCAGCTTTTGCGGTAATAGGTAAAGCATCCACATAATCTAAAGCGGTTTGCATTAATAAAATTAGGTTTCGTACATGACCTCCAGTCATTAAACATAATCTCTCCAGAACTTCTTGACTTTCAAAAATATCTGTTTCTAGCTTTTTCGTCGGTAAAAATTGCTGCGTTCTTTTCTCAATAATAGCCTTAATTTTTGCCATACCATCGGGATTAATAGTACGATCAAGATTGCGGATCATAATCATCGGTAAAACCATCGGGTCATTATCATAAATATCCCGTAGATCATTGGCCCGATTAGAATAGGCCATTGAAATAGGTATAGTATAAATCAAATGACAATTTAACCCCTTTAATTGATTAGCCCGATCTAAAAAAATCTCATCATGATTAGTTTTATGATCTTTCCGATTTATCGGTACAATCCGATCTAAGTTATCAACAATTACCACTAATTTTGTTGAATCATCTAAGACAGTTTTGCTATTATCAATAAACTCATTTAGTGCCGTTAATAGCGTAACAGTATGAGGATTGATTTTATTTCTTATTTCTTGTCTTTGACTAGGAATTGCCCGAATCGCTGCAGATAATTTACCAAAGTATTTAATCAAGTCTCCCGTTTCTAATTTGACATCTTCCACTTTAATCTCTGTTAAAGCTAAGTCAATTAAATCCTGCCAACGGGATTTTATCCAGTTTTTTAATGGGGTTGAATTAGCCTGTTTTAGTTGTTCTAATAAATGGCGCGTACAGGCAATGAGAATATCTGTATATTGAGCATCTTCTGGATCGATATCGTCTTCATCTGCCGCAAAATAAACAACAAAACATTTTTTTTGCTCTAGATATTTTTTCAGTCGCAATAATTCCGTTGATTTCCCCCCTCCTCGATGTCCTGTGTAGAGTTGATGGGTGTAGTCTGTTGGCAGCGAACGAATAATTTTTTTGCCTAAATCTCGACAAACATCAGCATCCGCTCTCACTGCTTTTAGATCCACATAAAAGGGACTATCAGCAGGTAAAGGAACTGGTTTAAAGGCATTAGCAAGATGAGCGATCAATTTTTCAGACATAGCGACTATAGCTTAATTGATGTCATTATTATAACAATACTTGTTGACAAGATGTTAAATTGGGGCGCAGGTTTCTTGTGTCTCAAAGGTCACAGTGTGAATGCAATTCGCCGCTACAAAAGAAAATTAACCCGATGCAGGCTCAGATCCTGCACCAGCACCATAAACTGATTATGCTAATTGGTAAATATTTAACCCTAGAAGAATTCTGTACCTGTTCGCAAACTTATCAAAAGTATGCGGCACAAATTGACCCCTATCCCAAAAATCCCGAAACGATAACCGCTTGGCAAAATCTCGCTCACTTTATTATCGATCCAATTATTGATAATTTTGGTCGAGAAAGATTCCAATTAACCTACGGATTTTGTTCCAATGATCTGAGAAAATTTCTCCAAAAAAAAGACCCGATCACCGGCTTAAAAAACGGTAGAATCGATCCCAGTCGTGATCAACATTGCGCCCACGAAATTAATCAAAAAGGTCAATATTATTGTCAGCGATTGGGGGCAGCCTGTGATTTTCTGATTATCAATTTAACGAGCGATCGCCTGATAGATTGGATTTTAACCGCAAAATTACCCTTTGATTCTCTCTATTTTTACGGAATTAATCGCCCAATTCATATCAGCTACGGACCCCAACATAAACGAGATCTATGGACTTTTACCCCTAGAGGAACACCGACTAAAAAAGGTTTACAATCATGGTTAGAAGCCGCTAAATCTATCGATTCTGAAACAAAAAAATCCCCCGAAACCGGGGGATAACCAAGACTTAAAACGGTCTTATTTTATATTTCTGGTTCCAGATCATCTTCGTCGTCCTCATCGGCCGGTTCCGTGGGGAAAGGAACCGAACCCATGTCTAATTTATCCCGCAATAACTTCTCAATTTCCGCCGCTACTTCTGGCTTTTCTTCCAGATATTTAACGGCATTATCGCGACCCTGGGCAATATTTTCGCCATTATAGCTATACCATGCCCCTTTACGAGTAACCACGTTAGTTTGTTCGGCGATATCCAGCATACAACCCACTTGGGAAATGCCTTTACCGAAGATAATATCAAATTCAGCAATCCGGAAAGGAGGCGCGACTTTATTTTTAGCCACCTTAACTTTAGCCCGAATTCCGTATTCCCCTTCCGTGCCTTTTTTCAAAGTTTGAATGCGACGGATATCTAAACGCACCGAGGCATAAAATTTTAAGGCCGTTCCCCCAGTGGTGACTTCGGGATTGCCGTAGGTGACACCGATTTTTTGCCGCAGTTGGTTGAGGAAAATCACCACACAACCAGATTTACCAATATTACCGGCAATTTTTCGCAGGGCTTTACTCATCAAACGGGCCTGCAAACCCACCTGATTATCCCCCATTTCCCCTTCAATTTCCGCCCGCGGCACTAAAGCGGCTACCGAGTCGATGACAACAATATCCACGGCCGAAGAACGCACTAACTGGTCAACTATTTCTAAGGCTGCCTCCCCTGTATCCGGTTGTGCCACCAGTAAGTTATTGATATCTACTCCTAAAACTTCCGAATAGGTGGGATCTAAAGCGTGTTCCGCATCGACAAAGGCTGCCACTCCCCCGGCTTTCTGTACTTCTGCGATCGCATGGAGGGCTAAGGTGGTTTTGCCGGAACTTTCTGGCCCGTAAATTTCAACGATACGGCCTTTCGGTAGGCCGCCACCCAACGCCATATCTAGGGTTAAAGCACCACTAGGCACGGTTTCCACCCGCATCCGGGTGGCGTCTCCTAAACGCATAATCGAACCTTTGCCAAAGTTGCGCTCGATTTGATTTAAGACTAAACCTAAGGCCTTATCTCGATCGGAATTACTTGTCGTTGTCGCCATTAATTTTGTCCCCAGTTTTCTTAAGTAGTACAGCAGTATCTAAAGATTGTAGCCTGTTTTAATCTTGATCACCAAAAAGTTAGAGACTTTTTCCAGAATGGTGATCGAAAATCACAACTTTTGATTTTTACAGCCAAGGCCGGCTCATCTGTTCTAATTGCCTCACCTCTCCCGCTTCTAAACTCCATCCTAAGGCCCCAGCATTTTCGATCGCCTGGTCCGCAGTTTTGGCCCCCGGAATGGGAATTACATCCCCTTGGGCGATTAACCAATTGAGGGCGACTTGTGCGGGGGTTTTTTGGTATTTTGCGCCCAATTCTTGCAGTACCCTTAAAATTGGGGCTATTTTCTCCAAACCTTCTTTTTTGAACCGCGAGTCAACTTTTCTGGCTCCATCGGGCAAATTCTGGCTTTCTGGGCTATATTTACCCGTCAGTAGTCCTTGAGCGAGGGGGCTGTAGGCAAGGATGGTGACACCTAATTCCTTGGCTGTGGCTAAAATTGCCTTAGTTTCTATTTTGCGATACAAAAGCGAATACTGCACCTGATTGACCGCTAAGGGAACCTCTTTTTTCGCCAAAATCTGGCTTGCTTGACGCATTTGCTCGGCGGAATAATTACTTACACCCACGGAACCAATCCGGCCGCTTTTTACTTCTTCCCCTAGGGCATTCATTAGGGTTTCTTGGCTAATCAGGAAGGTGAAGGGCCAATGTACTTGGTAAAGGGCAATTTTATCGGTTTTTAGACGGTTTAAGCTCTCGGTAATGGCATTATGCACCGCATTCGCCCCAAATCGCCACGGTACGGGGGCAAATTTACTGGCAATATCGATGGGAATATCGGTCTCTTGCGTAAATTTTCCTAAGAGTCGTTCCGATTCCCCCAGTCCATAGACTTCGGCAGTGTCAAAAAAGGTGATTCCTGCCTCTACTGCCGCTTTAAAGGCCGCTTCTACCTGACTAGCTCCGTATTCCTTGCCATAGTTCCAGAATAGTTTATCTCCCCATGCCCAAGTCCCGATTCCTAAGGCACTGACGGAAATTCCTGTTTGTCCGAGATTAGCGGTTTGTCTAGTCATATTCTCTACACGGAATGACAGCGTTTCCCATTTAAAGATGAAGTGTAACCTATATTTGGTCTGACTCACCACTAACCCCCTTTTTTGATTCCGGAAAATTCGCACCCATAATTAATGGGAAAGGACTTGACTTTGCCGGCGACTTGCGCTATGCTTTTCTTATAATGGGAATCTTTGCAAAAATTTTTTAGACGCACAGATTTCCATTGTAAATAAAATCTTTTAAAAATATTATCTCAAAATCTGCCGACAAAAGCAAGCAAAATTTTGCCGATAATTGTTAAGTTTTGTTAACAAAGAAATGCAGAGATCAGCAAGGTCAAAAAATCGAAGTCTCTTGCTGATTTTAGTTGTCGGTCAAGCTATGATTAGGTTAGGCAAATTTGGCGCTTTGACTAATTGTTAGTGCTAACTTCCGTGGTTTCAACAATTGCCGTCGGTTGGCAGTAACCTGACAGAACGTAGGTTGGGTTGAAGCATGAAACCCAACGCCCGCTCATGTTACGAAGTGCGCTAACCCACCCTACAAATAATTGTGCTTAAGCTAAACATTGCCAGGATTTAGTTTCAATAGACTTGTTGAACCAATAATACCCCGCTTGACTGCGATAGGAGCGTCAAGTCTCACCTACACAGACCTTTGAAAGTACCCCAGTGGAATGGGGAAGTTTACTGGTCGTTTATCGACAATGTGCAGTTGCTGACACGGACTTTTGGGAGTCAGATAAGACGGTGATTCCTAGCAAACATCATCAAGCAATCGGAATCGGTGTAATCGTAATCGGTTCCGGTGTAATCGTAATCGGTTCCGGTGGAAATATCGGTGCCACAAAAATTACATCGATAGCAGAATTAAAAGTACCTGTTACTGTCATAGCGGCCACTAAATCGTCAGCAGAAGTTAGAGAACCGACAGTAGCATTATCACGGTAAACGAAGAAATTACCAGGAATTGCGGGGGGACTGACCGGAGAGAACAAATAGTTGATTCCACTCCTGAGCTGCAACTTATCAGTTCCCGCCTGAAAATCCGTAATACGAGCGTAATCATTGACACCAAAGGGAGCCGGGGAGCTAGTTAGGTAATAGGCCTTAGATGAATCCCCTAAAATAAAACGATCTACCCCAGCGGCACCCGTCAAAGTATCAATTTCGTTAGTTCCAGGTGACAGACTCGCACTATTAACGCCGCTCAAAAAATCATCTTCTGAACCGCCATTCAAGCTATCATTACCGAGTCCGCCATTCAAGGTATCATTACCGATTCCGCCATTAATCGTGTCACTGCCGCCGTTACCCGAGAGTTGGTTAGCTTGGTTATCGCCAGTAATCGAGTCATTTTGATTAGTGCCAATAACATTATCAAAATTGGTCACCGTAAAAGTTAATACGGGACCCCCCACTACCTGCAAATTGTTAGTCGATAGGCCTAAATTGACATTAATAGATGCGGGAGATGCTGCACTGGAACCATCAATTGTATTGTTACTAACTCCGGCGTTGGCAATGATAGTTTCCACTTGGAACAGTTGATCTGTGCCGCCACTTCCTTTGAGAATAGTTCCAGTCGGTCGTAGGGTAATACTACTGGCAAAACTGCTGTAATTGGCCACATCGGCCCCCGCACCACCATCAAAAAAATCATTACCTGAACCGCCAAAAAAAGTGTCATTGCCAATGTCCCCGAAAGCGTAGTCATTCCCACTACCGCCGTCGAAGAAGTCATCGCCAGTACCGCCATTGAGGACATCGTCACCGCCTAGCCCGAAGAGGCTGTCGTTGTCATCGCCACCGTAAATCGTGTCTGCGAGAGAGCCACCCGTGAGACTGTCATTGCCATTCAGTCCAAAAATTTGCCAGTTATCTGCAGGTGTCCCGGGTGCCGTGAAAACGTCAAGGTTGGCGAAGTCGAAGTAGATTTGAGGCATGGATGAAAATAATGTCATGAAATGTTAACGCAAACATTGTAACAGTAAATGTTAACTTTTGCAATAAAACTTAACAGTTACTAATAGAAACATCCTATCAGGGTAAGCGCTTAACAATCCTTGACAAAATGAACCTGATGTGAGTTGTCTCCCCAGAGGGCGATTCAGGCATATTTGAGGAGAATTGGCCATCTCAATCGTTAAACAACAATCGACCAAATAATTGTGCCTCCCTACTTACCTGATAACTGTTCACCGAACACAGCAAAAATCTCCCCAACACCTGGCCCCCACTAACCCCCTTTTTTGATTCCGGGAAATTCGCACCCATAAGTAATGGGAAAGGACTTGACTTTGCCGGCGACTTGCGCTATGCTTTTCTTATAATGGGAATCCGTGCAAAATTTTTAAAAACGCACAGATTCCCATTATGAATAAAATCTTTTAAAAATATTATCTCAAAATCTGCCGACAAAAGCAAGCAAAATTTTGCCGAATTTGGTCTGATACTAAATCTGGTTATTAAAGACTGATTATTTATTCCCCTTTTTGCATGAGTGCATGAGTAGAAAACGGGTTTCTCGGAGAAACCCGTTTTCTGTGCGTTACTCAACGGAGTATGACTCACCACATCTTGATCGGCGATCGCATCCTGTCTATCCCAATGCTTCGCCCCTACTTTTTCAGCCAACCCATAAGTAATGGGAAAGGACTTGACTTTGCCGGCGACTTGCGCTATGCTTTTCTTATAATGGGAATCTGTGCAAAAATTTTTTAGACGCACAAATTTCCATTATGAATAAAATCTTTTAAAAATATTATCTCAAAATCTCCCGACAAAAGCAAGCAAAATTTTGCCGATAATTGTTAAGTTTTGTTAACAAAGAAATGCAGAGATCAGCAAGGTCAAAAAATCGAAGTCTCTTGCTGATCTTGATTGTCGGTCAAGCTATGATTAGGTTAGGCAAATTTGGCGCTTTTCTCGGATTAAGATTAACCCACCGCAAACCCTGTATATTCTCTGACTAGGGGTTCATGAAAGGCTAAAACAATATCTTCTTTAGGAACACCTAAATTAACTAATTCATTGGCAATTCCTACCTCAGTGCCATCATGTTGTATCCAGATTTTACCCTTTTTAATATCGAGATGCAAAACACAACCATGATATCTTCGTCTATTTTTCCAGCCAACATACATCAATTGATAGTGATCGCCAACAGTATCAAAAATCAATTGTTGTTCAATCGGATCTTTAGATGAACCTAGCTGAGAATATTCAGTGATGACTTGCTTGACATAGTGACGATATTGTTCTAATTTTTCCATGGGACAATTACCTCCCCAATCGGATCATAAACAATCAGGTAAATTTGAAATCGTTTAACGACAGTTTGAATAAATCGCAATTCAAAAAAACTATAATAAATATCTAAGGGAACAGCTAAATATAACTGTCTTTTAGGTTCTTTTTCTAATCCTTTTCTCACTGCACCATGAAAACGATCTTTAGCAGACATGAATCTTGAAGTTAGGCGGCATAATAATTATTAATTGTAACATTTAGTCATGACGAGCGCTCAGGGTGAGAACATCTCAAACCCTATGGACAATTGGCCAATTTTGTGATCCGCGTGGGCATTGCAAGTGATAAGCTAAGACGTATTTAAACCGCTTATTCTGAGATTAGCCCCTCAACCCCCCACCCCCCCTGCCCCCCCGACATCGGGGGGGTATTGCCTCTTGCCTGATCTCAACAAGCAATTTGAATTACGAACAGCTTAACTAGCTGACATCCATCGTGATAAAATCGGCCTTGTCTTTCTCCTGCCAGCGCAGCGCCGAGCGGCGGTATGTTGAGCTTATTTCCCCTTTTACTTTTTACTTGGTATAACTCGTGCAGGTTTTCATTTATCATACTCCCGAACTTACCCCCGTCCATACTCTACCCGATTGCGCCGTCGTTATCGATGTTTTAAGAGCAACAACCACGATCGCCACTGCCCTCAATGCCGGTGCGGAAGCAGTGCAAACCTTTAGCGATCTGAAAACCCTGATGCAGGTGAGCGATACCTGGCAACCAGAAAAACGTCTCCGAGCAGGAGAAAGAGGCGGTGCGAAAGTGGAAGGCTGCGATCTGGGCAATTCTCCCCTCGATTGTACCCCTGATTTAATGAAAGGTCGTCGTCTGTTTATCAGCACCACTAACGGCACTCGCGCTCTGCAAAGAGTGGAAGAATCCCCAATCGTGATCACTGCGGCTATGATCAATCGGCAAGCTGCCGTTAATTACCTATTGGATAAGCAGCCCGATACCGTCTGGATTGTTGGTTCTGGTTGGGAAGGAGGTTATTCTCTGGAAGATACGGCCTGTGCTGGAGCGATCGCAGATGCGCTGCAAGAACAATCCGGGCAAATGGCGATCGGTAATGATGAGGTGATCGCCTCGATCGCTCTTTATCGTCAGTGGCAAAATGATCTTTTAGGAATGTTCCACAGTTGTAGTCACGGTCAGCGCCTCTTGCGTCTCCACTGTCAAGAAGACTTAAAATATTGCGCTAATATTGACTCTCTTGATGTTTTACCGATCCAAAAAGAACCGAGCATTTTAGTTAAACTTTAGACATTGCCACCCACAGAAAGAGTCATCCGTGCGGGTAGGATCGATGCTCCTGAGTAACGCACAGAAAACGGGTTTCTCCGAGAAACCCGTTTTCTATTCTAGTTTGCTGATCATAGAATTCTTGCCTAATTAATTGTTGACAGTTCAAAAATGAGAAAAATAGGCATAAAATTGCATAAAATCTCTAAATAGAGCATTTAATTGATTAATGTTCATTCTTAATTCTCCTGACTACTGACTCGGAGACTCCTCACCTAACGGAAGATTTTTGATTTTTGCAAGAGGTCTCATGACTATCGATTCTTTACTGCAACCTTTTCAGCGTTTTGGGGTCAATCTCGGTTTAGAAAGAATAAAAAATCTGCTGGAGATTTTAGGCAATCCCCAAGATAAAATTCCGATTATTCATGTCACGGGAACTAATGGCAAAGGTTCAGTTTGTGCCTATCTATCCTCTATTCTCAGCACTGCTGGTTACAAAGTCGGACGTTATATTTCTCCCCATTTAATTGATTGGACGGAAAGAATCTCTATTAATGGCGAAAATATTGAAACTGCGACTTTAGAAAACCTGCTTAAAGATATAGAATCGCTTATCGATCCCCAGCAGGAAAGTCCTACTCAATTTGAGGTAATTACTGCCGCTGCTTGGCTGTATTTTGCCCGCGAAAAGGTGGATATTGCCGTGATGGAAGTGGGTTTAGGAGGAAGATTAGATGCGACTAATGTTTGCGCTCAACCTTTAGTTACTGTCATCACTTCTATTAGTCGGGAACATTGGCAAAATTTAGGTCCGACGGTTGCCGATATTGCCGGGGAGAAAGCGGGGATATTAAAAGCGAATTGTCCCGCAGTTATCGGACAATTACCAGAATCAGCGCAGGGGGTAGTTAGGGAGAGAATTAAGCTGTTAAATTGTCCGACGGTATGGGTAGAAGCTGCCGAAAAAATTGCCGATAATCGGGCCAAATATCAAGGGTTAGAATATCCTTTATCCTTAGCGGGAGATTTTCAATTAACTAATTCGGCTATAGCGATCGCTGTTGTTAATATTTTACGTCGGCAAGGTTGGCAAATTAGCGATGAAGTCGTGCAAGAAGGAATGGCAAAAACTCGCTGGTTAGGACGGTTACAAACCGTTAATTGGTGTCAGCGAGAAATTTTAATAGATGGCGCTCATAATCCTGCTGCTGCTATTGGTTTAAGGCAGTATGTAGATAGTTTAAAGGCTCCAAAAATTATCTGGGTGATGGGAATTTTATCGACTAAAGATCATCGAGAAATATTCCAAGCTTTATTAAGAAAAGGCGATAGTTTATATTTAGTTCCTGTCCCCGATCATAGCAGTGCCAATCCTGAAACCTTAGCGGAATTAGCGACATCAATTTGTCCAGAATTATCTCACCTAGCGACTTGTTCCGATGTATTTTTAGGACTAAAAAAAGCCATCCAAGAATCTGCCGAGAGTCAGATAATTCTCTGTGGATCGCTTTATCTAGTCGGTTACTTTTTAGGGAGTTTGTTTCAGGGAAAATAAAACATCAATTTTACTGGTGGTTTGATCAGGCATAGTGGCAGTAATTCCGATCCCGCGTACCGATTCTAAAAAGGCCTTTGCTTCTGGGGTTAATTCCGTGGCAGGAAGATTATTAATTCCCCCTGCTTTAGCGATAATTTGCTCCACATCGATGAAGAAATAACCGAGATTATTTTTAGGCAAATTTGCGATCGATGCTTGGAAATTCTCACTTTTGCTAATCGGTTGATTCGGTTGCGGTTGATAGGGAATTCCGACGGTCATTTTTAGGGTATCATTACTAGGCCAAGCATAGGTTAAAATCGCTTGTTCTTCCGCTTTCCATTCAGTCACATCTTGGCCAGAAATTTGACTGTTTTTTATGGTGATAAAGGGAACAGTTTTCACCAATTGATTTAACTTATCGAGGGTAGTTTTTGCCGCTTTCTGATCGCCGGTTTGCCAGATGATCATTCCCCCAAAACCTAACCCTCCCACCGCTTGCTGGTTGGGGATAATTCCGAAGGCAAATTCTCGATCCATCCAGTTAAAAACTTCTTTATCCGCGTCAAGGGTTGCCATCTGAAAATTCTCACGGATCTGACGTAGAAAAGCTTGTAATTCTGGGTTAGTTTGGGACTGTTTTTCTGCTTCTTCCCATCCCTGTTTAAGATTATTACCACTCCAGAGTGCGATGGTATCTCCGGGTAAATAATTTAAAACTTGATTGCTGCTGGGGGAAGGTAGGGTAGAAATAGTTTCAGGAGCAAGTTTAGTCACCATTTGTAACTGTAATCCCGTATCGGTGACACCCACTCCCGCGACAATATCCTGAATTTTTGCTAATTCTTGCCGACTTTGGGGAGATAAATTAGCATCTGCTCCCAAGATTTTGGCATAATCATCAATATAAATTGTTGCTAGGGTATTGGGTAGGTTGAGGGATTGAGAAAGCAGTTTTCTCACTTCCGGTTTACTGCTAAAAGATGGCTGTCCTTGGTAGGTATTGATCGCCGCTTCTAACACCTTTTTATCGTAGGATATCAACAAAAAATTGCCAGTAACGGCAGTATGAATGGTGGTGTTATCCTGCCAATCTATAGCAGTAATTGTAATACCTTTGTAGTCACTGGTCCTAGTTTGGCGATTAACTTTTTGTCCTAGTTTTTTCTGGAATTCTGACGCTTTAATTTTATCTTTGATCCCGATAACCGTTAATAATTCCGATTGTCTGGGGGTGGCTGCGGGAAGGAAAGCAAAGCTAATACTACCGATCCAAGGTTCGATATCCCGTTGATAATCAATCTTATCGGTGAAGATATTTTTTTGTAATTCTTCTAGTCCTTGACTAACCGCAGTTCGCGATTCTGGTGTACCATATTTAGCTAACACTGACCAAGCTTTTGCATCCGTGGAGACAAAACTACTAGCAAAGGCAGTTTCTGGGATAACTTTTGCCGATTGCAAGGGGGTGAATCTTTGCCAAGGTAGTTGTCCTCGTAGATAAAGATAGACACCTCCTGCGGTTACTGCTGTTAGTCCTAAGACGACTAAACAACCGGGTAAAAATGATTTTTTTGACATAGAATTGTGGTTTGGTTAAAAAGTTCAATACTTGGCGATCGATTTGTCTCTGGTTGTAGTTTCTAGAGAATTGGTTAATCTTTAGTAAGCTTTAACTATTATTATAGCTTCTGGAGGTACTAAGCTGTTGACTATCTAAATTACTCGTTAAGACTGCACGGGAGCGGGGGGAAGTAGTTGGAGCTTTTGTACTAAAATATCCAATACGCAGTTTAAATGCAGTACAGCTTAGAATGATCAAATATTGTTGATATGAATACCATAAAAGGCTGATTTTATCATTAAACTGGACATGATTCTGGAAAATTTTCTGATTACTAAGTATGCAGAAATACAGACAAGAAAAATCCCTGTTATTATAAAATAGTTTAGATCAAAAAGTATTGTTTTTGAATTGTTGTATTTATTTTAAATATATTTATTTAAAAATATTAAAATTACTGCTGTTAACTCTGATGCTTAAAAAGCTATCAAAATCATAATAATTTCCTTAAAAAGTACAGCTTTTTGAAAAAATAAGGTTATTATGAACCTATATTAGACCTTTTTAACCCAATATCCAAGAGAGCCAAAAATGACAAAAAATAGGGGCTGAATTTTTTCAACCCCCTACAATACAAGAAATTATCGTTTTAGCCTTGTTTACGTTTTAATGCCAAGGCAGATAAACCAAAGAAACCTAAACCAAAGAGAAGCGTCGGTTCCGGGGTTTGGACAGTTAATAAACCTAATTGACCACCTTCGACAAGATTATTGGGACCGCCGATGCTGCCATTTCGCACACTGTGGGCCTGCACGTCGAGAATTAGAATTTTTTCTCCCGGTCGAGCGCCCGGAAAGAATTCAGTAATATCTAAAATCCCCGAAGTTTCCCAGTTACCTAAATCACTGGGGCTGCTGTCGGTTTGACCACCTGGTAAACTAGAGCTACGATCAATCTGACCTACTCGTGTCGCTCGTCCAGTGGTGGCATCAAGTCGCCAAATCGAGGCTTCTTCTCCAGAGGTTTGACCGAAATCAGAGAAAGAACGGTCTTCTTGGATATAGATAGTACCGTCATCAGACCAATCGAGGTTATCGGGACTTCTCACCCCAAAATCCGGACTGCTAAATTGACCACCACCCGCATCATTACCATCGTAGAGAATGCGAGCGCTGACGCTAGAAGCAGCGGTGTCGAGATTGCCGTTTTGATCGAAAACTAGATTATTATCGAAGATATAAACGGTTCCCCAGCTATCGGCCCCATTGAATAAAGAACTGCGTCCGGTGGAAGCAAGAACAATTTGGGAACCATCACTGGGATTAGTCGAGACATCTTCCGGGCGGGAGAAGGAAAAAGCTCCTAAAGCGTCCGCTTGGGCGCGAAGATTGCTATCGGTGGCAAAACCATTAAGAAAACCAACCCCACTTCCCTCGTTCACCACTTCTACCCAACGTCCGGCGCTGGTGTTGCCAGTACCAGCAAAGTCCCGGGGATCGACACCTTCATCACCTACCCAAACATACAGTTTGCCCTGTTTGAGACCATTGCGATCGAGAAAACTACCATCTCCGACCCCGTTTTTCTCCCCAATGTAGAGATAGAGAGGCGCGGACTCGGTATCATCACCCCCGATCATCGCAATGCGATCACTTCTACCTGTATCAATTTCTGTCCAATTTTCCCAAGCACCGCGACCCATTTCTGGGGCAGCCCAGAGACCGAAATTGCTAGGATCGAGAACCCATTGAGTCCCATTGCTGGTTTCTTCTCCAGCAAAGTAGATATTATCTTCAAAACCGATCCCTTGACCGAAGGAATAACGACCGAAAGCGGCACCAGCACAAAAACGATCTAAACCTCCAATGGTGGGAGCGAGTTCAAATTGACTGGTACTGGTGATTAGATTGTAAGAGCGATCGTAGATTTTATCGAAAGCTAATCCAGAACCGATAATTTGACGACTACTGGTGTCGATGTCAAAGTAACTGATTCTTGCTCCTCTCACGGAAAGCTGGTTAGCAGTACCCGGATTCAGGGTATAAGAGGCTCCTTGGTTATTTCTAACTTCGTGGTTGACCAAGGCACGAATCGTCCCATTTCCTAGATTGATAACGCCAATTCCATCAAGAATACCGATGGGAGTGTAATTGTTGATGGTTTCACCCACTGTAAATAGGGGCGTATATTCATAACCATTCAATCCTGTCACCTGCGGTCCGCCTGTATTAGTATGAGCTTGCGCTAAAACCGTCGGTACGTTTATTAGGGAAATTCCCACTGTTAGCAGTGTTGCCGCTAGAACATTTTTGGGGTTGGAATGTGAAGCAATCATTAATTTTTTAGTCCTCTAATCTCAAGGAAACAAAACGTTCTCTCTTGAGATTAGAAGGCTTTTATTAAGGGATTGATAACCTGAGAATAAAAACTCTTTAAGAACTGATGCTTTGTCATAATTATTAATGTTTGTGTAAACAATTGTAAAAAAGCTGGATGCTCACGACCTAGATTCTTTCTATTAACAATTATCATTTAATCATCGAGCCTAATAAACAATGTCTTTCTTTTGCTTATTCTGACTCCTTAATACTGTCCTGTGACTCTTTCCCTAAGGGAATATTTTTGATTTTTGGCATAATTCCATTATTAATTCCCACCGCTTGATTAATATTAGTCAACCCATTAGCCTCTAATTTTTCTGTTAATCCTTGTAAAATATTTGATACTAGCCATGGTCCTCGGTATAACCAACCGGTATAAATCTGTAATAAACTCGCACCGGCGGTAATTTTTTCCCAAGCATCATCGAGGGAAAAAATACCTCCCACTCCAATTATTGGTAAATTGCCTTGGGTTTGCTGATAGATAAAACGGATCACTTCCGTGGAACGTTCCCGCAAAGGTTGCCCACTAATTCCCCCTGCTTCTTCAGTGATTGGTTTACCGGTTTCAGGCAGAATTGTGGTTGTTAATCCCGTGCGTTTAGTGGTAGTATTAGTAGCGACAATTCCGGCTAATTGATAGGAGAAAGCTAACTCAATAATTGTTATGATATCTTCCCATTCTAAATCGGGAGAAATTTTCACTAATAGGGGTTTTCTGCCTTGATTTTCTGTTTGTAAAATGTCGAGGATTTTATCGAGTTGTTCCCCACTTTGCAGGGAACGCAAACCGGGAGTATTGGGAGAACTAACATTAACGACAAAATAATCAGCATGGGGGAATAAATAGCGAAAACTGCCTAAATAGTCCTCCGGGGCCTTTTCTAGGGGCGTATTTTTCGATTTACAGAGGTTAATACCGATGGGAATCTGTCGGGGTTGTCGTTGCCAAGATTGCTGGAGAGTTGCCGCTAGAACCGGCGCTCCGAGGTTATTTGCCCCCATACGGTTTAATCCCGCCAAATCTTCTGGTAAACGAAATAATCTCGGTTTTGGGTTGCCCGGTTGCCCTTCTAGGGTGACAGCACCCACCTCAGCAAAACCAAAGCCGAAATTATGCCAAAGTCCTGCCCCTAAACCGTCTTTATCGAATCCTGCCGCCAATCCGACGGGATTGGGGAAATTTAACCCCCAGAGGCTTTGAGATAGGCGAGAATCGCTAAAACTGAGGGATTCTGATAATTGTGAGATTAACCATTGTCCCCAAAATCCCTGTCGCGAGCGATCGATTTTTTGCAGAGTATTTAATAATTGTTTTTGTGTTCCCTCTAAATTGCCCCGAATAGCCTTGAAAGCTAGGGGATAAAATGGTTTAATTGTATCAATTATATTTGTCATAATCAAGCGGGATTAAGGTGTAGGGTGGGTTAGGCGAGGACAAGTTATGTTTTTGAAAAAAAATTTTTAAATTCGCCGTAACCCACCTAGCATAATCTTTATAAACCTTGACGAGGGTTAAAAGTTTCGATCGCCCGTATTTTTTGATAAAGTTCTAATTCTTCGGGGCTAGGATTGGGAGGATTAACTAAGAGAATTTCCACTAATTGATCGCCCCTTTCTCCTTGGGAAGTGGGATAACCTTTACTAGCTAAACGTAATCTTTGACCGCTTTTAACTCCCTTAGGAATCATCATTTTAACTAACCCGTCAATGGTGGGAATTTCCACAAAACCGCCCACAATTGCCTCGCTAGGAGTAATCGGTACTTGACAGACAAGATCGGAACCTTGAATCCTAAAAAAAGGATGCCTAGCGATAGTTATTTTTAAATATAAATCACCCCCTTCAATACCCTGACCTTTGAGACGAATTTTCTGCCCATCGATCATAGCTGCCGGCATATCAACCTCTATTGATCTACCATCTTCCAGACGAATTCTTTGTCTGCCACCTTGATAGGCTTTCTCTAAAGGTAAAGTTAATTTTGCCTCCACATCTCGACGAGTTAAACGGGGAGAGGAGGCAATTTTAGCGCGCTTAGTATTCAGGTTATTAAAATCTCTAAACTTCCATAAATCCTGTTCTGTACGGGGGATTTTTCCATTACCGTTACTATTCGCTTTTTCCCCCGGACGTATCCCGCGGCGCTTAATCCCCGTCAAGGAACGATTATACTCAACCCGTTTTTCTTCATCGGAGAGAACATCATAAGCTTCATTAATATCTTTAAACTTTTCTTCGGCCGATTTATCCCCCGGATTAACATCAGGATGATATTGACGCGCTAGTCGTCGAAAAGCCTTTTTGATCTCGTCACTGGTAGCCGTGCGAGATACTCCTAAAACATCATAATAATTAACTAATTGTGGCATATATTCAGTTATCAGTTATCAGTTATCAGTTATCAGTTATCAGTCATCAGTCATCAGTTATCGGTTATCAGTTATCAGTCATCAGTTAAGTAGGGAGGCACAATTATTTGTAGGATGGGTTAGCGGTAGCTTAACATAATCGGGCGTTGGGTTTCATGCTTCAACCCAACCTACGTTCATCTTATATTTAATTCCACCCACCCACTTATCACTTATCAGTTATCAGTTATCAGATTTGAGTTTTAAGTGAGCAGTATGTATTAAGCGAGCAGTATTAAATAGTAGTTTCCCACTGTCTTTTCACTGTTTACTGATCACTGTTTACTGATCACTGATTAAAACCAATCATCATCGTCATCATCCCAGTTATTTTGGGGGGGAATATTGCGGGAACGATTGCCGCCGCTGCGGTTACTTTTACTATTGTTATAACTTTTTTCCTCCGAACGGGGGGGACTTGACCAATCGCTATCGCGGCCATTGTCGTAATTGTCCTGATTGCGGGGGCGATAACTATCTTGATTAGCCGAATAATTGGGTCGATAATCACTTTGATAACCCGGTGTAGTGGGACGATAATCCTGACGATAACGATCGCGGCGCGGTTCGTAGGGAAGCTCATCTTCCTTATCCCCGGTAAAAGTCTTGCGAATAGCGCTAAAAAAGCCCTCGTCTTCCTCGTCGTATTGTAGCCGTACCTCGCGATTTAATTCATAGATAACATCCTGTAGGTCTGCTTGGGCGCGATCAATGCGACGGTCATCATTTTTCTCCAAAGCGTCGATAATTTCCGTACTCAAAGACTCAATTTGACGACGATAGGAACGGGTAAACTCATTACCAAAATCGAGAGTAACATCTTTTAAGCGTCGTTGGGCTTGATCCACCAGAGAGCGGGCGCGATTGCGTTTATCGACCTTTTCGCGACGGGTACGATCTGCTTCGGCAAATCGGGCAGCATCGCCGATCATGCGGTTAATTTCCCCTTCGCTGAGGGTAGAAGCACCTTGAATGGTGACACTTTGCTCCCGTCCGGTCATTTTATCCCTAGCGGTGACTTGTAGAATACCGTTAGCATCGATATCGAGGGACACCTGCACTTGGGGAATACCCCGGGGTGCGGGGGGGATACCGGTTAATTTAAAACGTCCCAGGGATTTATTATCGCTGGCCATTTCCCTTTCCCCCTGCAAAACGTGGATTTCCACCACAGTTTGATTATTTTCGGAAGTGGAAAAAAGGTCAGATCTGCGGACGGGAATAGTGGTATTGCGGGGAATTAACTTTTTCATCACACCGCCGATGGTTTCTAAACCCAACGATAAAGGGGTCACATCGAGGAGCAGCACGTCTTTGACCTCGCCGCCCAAAATTCCCGCTTGAATAGCCGCGCCGACCGCTACAACCTCATCAGGGTTAACATTTTGATTGGGTTCCCTATCGATAAAACTCCGCACTAAATCCTTAACCACCGGCATCCGCGTGCCGCCGCCCACCAGTACCACTTCATCGAGTTGAACGGGGGACAAACCGGCATCAGAAAGCGCGCGTTTGAGAGGACGACGGAGACGACTGATTAAATCGCCGCATAACTCCTCAAATTGCGCCCGACTCAGGCGAGTTTCGATGTGTTTGGGTCCGTCTTCCGTGGCGATAATAAAGGGTAGATTAATATCGGTGACGCTGACCCCAGATAGTTCTATTTTGGCTTTTTCTGCCGCTTCTGTGAGTCTTTGTAAGGCTTGCCGGTCTTGGCGCAGCTCCACGCCTTCCTGTTCCAAAAACTGATTGGCTAACCAATCGACGATTCTTTTATCGAAATCATTACCGCCTAATTGGGTGTCGCCACTGGTGGCTTTCACCTCAAAAACACCGTCACCCACTTCCAGAATAGAAACATCAAAAGTACCGCCTCCCAGGTCAAAAACGAGGATTTTCTTGCTTTCCTGTTCATCGAGACCGTAGGCTAGGGCAGCGGCGGTGGGTTCGTTGAGAATCCGCAGCACTTCTAACCCGGCAATTCGGCCCGCATCCCGGGTGGCTTGACGTTGGGAGTCATTAAAATAGGCGGGGACGGTGATGACGGCCCCGGTCACTTCTTCCCCTAGATAACGGCTGGCTTCTTCGGCTAATCGGCGTAAAACTAGGGCGGAAATTTCTTCGGGGGCGAATTCTTTTTGCAGACGGGGGCATTTAATTTTGATATTGCCCATCTCATCCCGGCGGATGGTGTAGGGGACGCGCTTCGATTCGGGGTTTAATTCCGAGTAGCGACGACCTATGTAGCGTTTGACTCCATAGTAGGTGTTTTGGGGATTGAGTACCCCTTGTCGCCGGGCCATTTGACCGACGACTAACTCCCCATCTTTATTAAAACCGACCACAGAAGGGGTGGTTCTCATGCCCTCCGAGTTGGCGATGACCACTGGCTTTCCGCCTTCCATCACGGCGACGACGGAGTTAGTTGTCCCTAGATCAATGCCTACTACTCTACCCATGCTTGTTTTTGTCTCCCCCTAGATTTCGATAACTTCGGGACTTTTACCTTCGATCGATAGTTTAAATCGCTTAATGCTTGTTGACAATATTGTACCGAATTGTCTTAGGTTCTCGCTCTCGCTTCGGGGCGATTAAGGGTGTGATTACCGAAGTGGTCTTTTAGCGACTCTGGCGATCGGGCTTGGGGGGTTTAATAGTGCGAGACCAGCAGAGCAGAGCTTAGGAACCCACACCAGGTTATTGGAGATATCTGTTGACAATTACTACCTCGATGAAGTATGATTGCCTTTCGACTCATAAGAGGCGAAGAGGTGAAAAAGAGGTGGAAGTCTCAGTGAGGTGCGGGGAAAAATTCCTCACTGTAAGCCATCAAATTAATCGACTTACTCGGCAAAACACCCTAACCCCAACAATCTACACCCTGTTTCACTGTCCATCTGCTTGTCACCCCGTCAGTCGCAATAATTATTCTGTTCCAAGTCGAGTCTAACACTATGGACTTTCAAGATAAAAAGAACTTATCCGAAAACGAGCAATCAATCCAAACTAGAGTTTTTAAAGCTCTTAGTGAAGCTAAAGAAAAATTAAAAGCTTTCGAGTCTCAACAAAGCGAACCTTTAGCTATCGTGGGTTTAGGTTGTCGTTTCGGTCATAATATTGCGACACCTGAATCCTTCTGGTCTTTCCTGAAAGCGGGTAAAAATCACCTCAGAGCAATACCTAATGAGCGCTGGAACCAGCAGGATTTTTATGATTCAGATCGGAATAAAGTGGGTAAAATCTACGTTTCCCAAGGGGGATTTCTCGATGATGTCTCCCAGTTTGATGCCCATTTTTTCGGAATTGCTCCCAAGGAAGCCGTCGCTATGGATCCTCAGCAAAGATTGCTTTTAGAGGTAGCCTATGAAGCCTTGGAAAATGCAGGAATGGCAACAACGACAGCTAGGAGGGGAAAAACAGGGGTTTTTATCGGTATTACTAACAATGACTATGCCCGTATTCTTACCTCAAATGAGGACTATAATGCCATTGGTGCTTATCATATTTCGGGCAATCATACTAATGCGGCAGCTGGGCGTATTTCTTACCTTTTAAATCTTAATGGTCCGAGTTTGGCAGTAGATACCGCTTGTTCTTCTTCCTTAGTCGCTGTTCATCTCGCTTGTCGTTCCTTACGTTCCCAAGAATGCAGACAAGCTTTAGTCGGAGGAGTGAACTTAGTTTTAACTCCAGAAGTCGTCATCGCCTTGTGCCGCAATCAGATGTTAGCCGCCGATGGCCAATGCAAAACCTTTGACGAAAGTGCCGATGGGTTTGGGATAGGGGAAGGTTGCGGAGTCATCGTCTTAAAAAGACTCAGTGACGCTCTTGAAGATGGTGATCACATTTGGGCCGTGATTCGAGGGACCGCAGTCAACAACGATGGGGCCAGTGGCGGCTTTACCGTTCCTAATGGGCCCGTACAGAGAGAATTAATCAGAGAAGCTCTAGCTGACGCTCGTTTAAATGCCGAGGCTATCGATTATGTTGAAGCTCACGGTACAGGAACATCTTTGGGAGATCCCATCGAAATTAAAGCCATAGCCGAGGCATTATGCGTCAATCGTCGGAAATCTAACCCTTTATTAGTCGGTTCTCTGAAAACTAATTTAGGTCATCTGGCGGCGGCGGCGGGAATTTCAGGATTAATTAAAACCGCATTATCGCTGCACTACCGTGAAATTCCGGCTCATCTAAATCTTAAAAAACCCAATCCTCATATTAATTGGGATGCCTTACCGATTAGTATCGTTAGCCAAAATTGTCCTTGGAATGTTAATAATGGCAAGCTCAAAGCGGCTGGAGTCAGTTCTTTTGGAGCATCGGGAACCAACGCTCATGTTATTTTAAGTGAACCGCCTCAACCGCAAACCCAAACCCCAAAAATATCCCCCATTCTCGTTACTTTCTCGGCTAAGGAACCCGAACGTTTACGTCTTTTTACGACTCAATTTGTGGATGAGCTTGAGCAGAAAACAGCTCTCAACGTCAAGGACATTGCTCTATCTTTAAATACTGGTCGTTTCCCCCATAAACATCGTCTCGCTCTTTTAGTTTCTAATCAAGAGAATCTGCGCCAAGGAATTCAGGCTTTTCTCAATAGCAATGGGGATGAAAAGCAATTTCAAAATATTCAAAATAATAGCTTCGACATCATTTATGGAGAAGCGCAAAGCCATCCTAAAGTTGCTTTTCTCTGCAATGACGAGGAAGAAATTAGTCCAGAAATCATTGAAAATCTGCTCAATAATGAGCCAGTATTTCATGAGGCTTTTAGGCAGTGCGAGCATCTGTTTAAAAAATATTTAGAATTTTCTCTTCAGGAATTATTGTCATCTAAAAAAGCCTTAGATACTCAGATTTCTTTGTCTGTACAACCGCTATTATTTGCCTATCAATATGCTCTTTGTGAACTCTGGAAATCGTGGGGAATTTCTCCTGCTGCAATTTTAGGTTCTGGATTAGGGGAATATCTCGCCGCTCAACAAGCGGGCGTTTTTTCCCTTGAAGATACCGTCAAGCTGGTGGCGAAACGCACCAGAATTAGCCCACAAAACCCCAACTCAGAAGACCTTTTATCCTTACTTAAAAGCACCCCAGAAGTCGATTCTAACTCCCCCGATATTACCCTAATTTATCAGGGTGAAGTTGTGAAAAAATCTCTCACAAATTTGGTGAATAGAGGGGAAAAGATTGGGCAGAAATCCGACGAAATCGCCCAGGGAATTTCTACTCTGCATCAAATGGGATATCAAATCTTCCTAGAAATGGGAATCGGTGCCAATCTCATTAATATAGGTCGTCAAAAGTTAGGGGTAAATTCAATTCTATGGTTATCTAGTTTAGGGAAAGATTGTCACAGTGACCACCATGAGCAAAGGGTGCTAGGTCAACTTTATGTGAGAGGATTTAATATTAACTGGGAAGCCTTCCATCGCTCACATCCAGGGCAAAAAATTAGTTTACCTAATTCGCCTTTTATCCGCAAACGCTACTGGATAGATTCTGGCAATAAATCAGAGTCTTCTAGCTATAAAAACCCTAATTATTACTCTGGACATCCCTTACTAGGCGATCATTTTCCTTCTCCCTTAGCTCTGCTTCAATATCGAGGGAGCATTAGTCAACATAAACCTGCATTTTTAGGAGAACATCAGGTTTTTGATCAGGCCATATTGCCAGCATCTGCCTTAATAGAAATGGCCTTAGCTGCTGGGGAGAATCAAAAAGTTATTTTAGAAAATGTTGAATTTAAGAAGGCATTAATTTTAAAAGATACGGAAGACACATTACAGTTAATCATTGAGCAAAAAAGCTTTAAAATTTACCATGCACTTGAGCCAAATTGGGAAGTATTAGTTACTGGAAAAATTGAGGAATTGAAATCAACTAATTTAACCCATTGTCATCTGGAAGAAATCGCAAAAAATTGTTCCGAAGAAGTCGATATCAACTCCTTTTATGAAACTTATCAAAAATCAGGGATAAATTACGGGAGTAACTTTCGGCTCATTCATCAACTGAAGCGCGGAGAAAATACAGCTTTTGCTCAAATCAAATTAACCGATAGATTAGAGCGGGAAAAATATCATTTTCATCCAGCTATGTTAGATGCTTGTTTTCAAGGGATTGCTGCCATTTTATTTAAAGAAGAATCCTCAGTAACTTATGTTCCTGTTCGCCTTGATAAATTGGCATTTTTCCACCCTCCTGATGAGCAGGTAATCAGCGCGGTTCGACTGAAGAACTCCTCCCCTAACCCTAACATTATTATCGCTGATATTGATATCTATTCTCCCCAAGGTCAACCCTTAGCATCCCTGACCAACTTAGAACTAAAAGCCGTTCAATCCCAAGAGATTATCCCCCAAGAAATCCCCCCTCAAATTTATCTAGAAGAATGGATGCCTTGCGAGGAATTATTAGGGAATGGCAGAAACACTTTAATAGCTCCCCAGGTGATTAAAAATCAAATTCACCCCCCACAGTTAGAACAACAACTAGGGGAAAAATTGGCGCAATATGAGCGCTTAATGGCAGCCTTGGAAAAGTTAAGCGTTGTCTATATCTGGGAAGCCTTAACAAAACTTAATGGACAGCCAAAATTAGGTCAAACTTATTCCGAAGCACAGATAGCAAATCAGGGTCAAATTGACGATTTTTACCGACCTTTATTATCTCGATGTTTAAGCATTTTAGCTGAAGAAAAAATCGTTAATCAGACAAAAGATGGCTGGTTATTTATCAAAAAATTAGAAGCACCTTCATCCCAATCACAAGTTAAAATTCTCCGCCAAGAATTTGCCGATTATCCAGCAGAGATTAGTCTAATGGAGCGTTGTGGCTCTGCTTTGGCAGCAGTCATGAGTCGTCAAGTTGAGCCATTAGAATTACTCTTTCCTCAAGGGGATTTAGAAGCGATCGCATCAATTTATTCGGAAGCCGCCGGAGCTAAATTGATGAATCAGTTAGTCGCCACCACAATCAGCCGTGCTATTGCAAATTTCCCCCCCTATTATCCCCTAAGAATTCTCGAAATTGGAGGAGGCACAGGAGCCGCTACTACTGGCATTTTACCTCACTTACCCAAAGAACATATCGAATATGTATTTACCGATATTTCCTCTAGTTTCTTAACAAGAGCCAAGGAAAATTTTAGAAACTATCCCTTTATTAAATATCAAACTTTAGACATTGAAAAAAATCCCTTTACTCAAGATTTTCTCCCTGGCAGTTTTGACATAATCATTGCCGCTAATGTTCTTCATGCCACAGCCAACCTTCAAAAAACCCTTGAAAATGTGCGCTCTCTCATCGCTCCCAAGGGACTACTAATCCTCTTAGAAAGTACAGGGGCAAGACGTTGGGTAGATTTAACCTTTGGCTTGACAGAAGGATGGTGGTTATGTAGTCAAGATATTCGGCGGAATGGTTATCCGTTAATCAGCACAAAAGATTGGCAAAATTTACTGATTGAGAATCAATTTGAAGACATTAATATTATCGAACCAAGCCAAGCAAAAACCCGAAATTTATTAAAACAAAGTGTCATTATTGGTAAAAGCAGTGAGCAATTACCTTCTCTGCCAGCAAAATCTTACTCTCATCAAATAATCTGGGCAGATAGTCAAGGAATTGCTAACGGTTTAATCCCTCTATTCCAACAGAGAGGAATAAGTTGTTCTTGCGTCTTTACCCAAGATATTAACCCGGAGATTGCTGAAGATTACCTATCAATATTGAGAAACTCGATAACTTCAGAAACTCGTCAAATACTGTACTTCTGGGGCTTAGAAAAAATCCCCGGAGAAATTGATCAACAAGTCGAGATTCATTGTCAACGATTTCTCTTTTTCTTACAAGCCTTATTGCAGCAAGAAAATCCACCGACTCTGATTTTAGTGACTCAAGGAGCAGTACCAGCAAAAGCCATTAAAACCCTAACCTCTCCCTCTCAAGCCTCCTTATTAGGAATAGCCTTCAGCCTAGTCTTAGAACATCCTGAACTTAATTTTAAGGCGATTGACCTAGAACCAGATGAAGTAAACGCAGCCGACAAACTGCTGCAAGAAATCTACAGTAATCCCCAAGAAAACCGGGTTGCTTTGCGGGGGGAACAGCGTTTTTATCCCCGTTTGGTGCAGAGAAAACTTGAAGATGGAAAGATCAATTTTAGTCCTGATGCCTATTATTTAATCACAGGAGGCACAGGGGGGTTAGGATTAGCAACAACCCGATGGATGATTGAAAAAGGGGCGCGGAATCTAGTTTTGTGTAGTCGTCGAGGGGCAGAAGGAATTAGCCCTGAAATATTAGCCAATTTCTCCTCTAGTGGGGCAGAAGTTACCCTTAAAAAACTTGATATTACCGATGCTGAAAAACTGCACGCCGTCCTAGACGAATGCCGTTCTAAATATCCTATACGGGGTATTTTTCACATTGCTGGAACCTTAGACGATACAACCTTATTAAGACTAACACCAGAGAGCTTTAATTATGTTTTAGCTCCCAAAGTTAAAGGAACTTGGTTGCTTCATCAACTCACCCTAAATGACCCATTAGAATTCTTTGTCTGTTATACTTCTGCTGTATCTTTAATTGGCTCGGCAGGACAAGCTAATGCTGCGGCAGCTAATGCCTTTGAAGACGCTTTTATCTATTATCGTCAGGCGCATAGTTTACCCGGAACGGTCATAAATTGGGGTCCTTGGAGCGAAATAGGTGCAGCAGTAGATCGCAATGTTTTGGAGAGATTAGCCGCTAAAGGATATGGGGCTATGAAACCCGATTTAGCCCTTAATGCTCTGGAAAAAATTCTTCTAAATCAGATTATCCGCGCCGGTGTAATTAAGATTGACTGGCAACAATTTCCTTATATTCATCAAAGCTTTTATAAAAACTTTCTGCCTCAAGGAAAACCCCAAGCTGCCCCCTCATCTGAGTTTTTAAAACAATGGCAAAATTTAACCTTAAAAGAGCGTCCTAATTGGCTAACTAATCATATCATCATGCGTGTTTCTACTGTTTTAGGACGCTCAAATGATGAAACTTTTTCCCCTCAACAGGGCTTTTTTGATTTGGGGATGGACTCTCTCACTTCTACAGAGTTACGAAATCTGTTACAAACTGACTTTAATTGTTCTCTCCCTTCGACAATTACTTTTCGTTTTCCGAATGTTGAAGCCTTAGCTAATTATTTACAGCAAGAAGTTCTAGATAATTGTCAACCAGTATTTACACCTCAAATAAAAGCAGAAATTTCTCAAAAACAGCCAGAAAAATTCTCTGTAGAAAAATCACAATTCGATGATGATCCTATTGTTATTGTCGGCATGGCTTGTCGATTCCCCGGCGGTGCTAAGAATTTACAATCTTTCTGGGAACTTTTAGAACAGGGAAAAGATGCCATAACAGAAATTCCTCAAGATCGCTGGGATCAGGAAACATGGTATGATCCTAATCCCGATGTACCGGGCAAAATATACGCTCCTTACGGTGCATTTCTAGAACAAATTGAGGAATTTGATGGAGAATTTTTTGGCATTATTCCTAGAGAATCTGTTGCCATGGATCCTCAGCAGCGTTTACTCTTGGAAACCACCTGGCAAGCTTTAGAATCTGCTGGACAAAATCCCCAAAAATTACGCAACAGTCAGACGGGAGTTTTTATCGGTTGCATGACTCAAGATTATGCCCAATTAAGTTATTCTCCTCAAGCCATTAATGCTTATACTGGTTCAGGAACTTCTGTTAGTATGGCGGCGGGTCGTCTTTCTTATGTACTTGGTTTACAGGGTCCATCAATGACTATTGACACCGCTTGTTCCTCCTCATTAGTAGCGATTCATTTAGCTTATAATGCCTTACTTAATGGTGAGTGCGATCTGGCTTTAGCTGGAGGGGTTAATATTATTTTAACTCCCATTATTTCTTTAATCGAAAGTCGCGCCCATATGCTTGCCCCTGATGGACATTGCAAAACCTTTGATGAGAGCGCAAATGGCATGGTGCGAGGAGAAGGCTGTGGAATAGTTGTTCTGAAAAGATTGAGCCAAGCGGTTAAGAATGGAGACCAAATTTTGGCAAAAATTTATGGTACAGCCGTCAATCATGATGGTCCAAGCAGTGGGCTAACTGTTCCTAATGGTCAAGCTCAAGAAAAATTATTATATCAAGCACTTAAAAGTGCTAATCTTAAGCCTGAACAAATCGATTATATCGAAGCTCATGGCACTGGAACAGCCCTTGGTGATCCGATTGAATTAGAAAGTATGTCCGCCGTTTTTGGTCAACGCTCCCCTAATCGGCCTTTAATTATTGGTTCAGTAAAAACGAATTTAGGCCATTTAGAAGGTGCTGCCGGAATTGCTGGATTAATTAAAACAGTTCTAGCTTTACAACACCATAAAATACCTCCTCATCTTCACTTTAAAAATCCTAATCCCCGCTTTGATTGGAGTTCTCATATTTTTGAAGTTCCTGTACAAGGAAAACCTTGGAATATCAGCGAACGTCCAAGGATTGCTGGAGTAAGTTCCTTTGGATTTAGTGGAACGAATGCTCATGTCATTGTTGGGGAAATTGACGCTGATTTACCTCAAGCTTCGGAGAATAATTTTTATCTATTACCCCTTTCGGCTCGTTCTGAAAAATCCCTGCAAGAGTTAGCGAGAAATTATCAAGATATTTTGACTGAGTCTATCAATTTAGCTGATGTTTGTTTTACCGCCAGTACAGGGCGGGGGATTTTTTCGCAACGAATCTGTATTTTAGCAGACTCAATAACGACGGCACAACGAGCATTAATTGATTACCAAGATGGTGAAGATTCTGACTCATTAATTCGACCGATTTTATCAGAGACTCCGCCAAAGATAGCTTTCCTCTTTTCTGGACAAGGCTCTCAATATTCTGGCATGGGAGAAACTCTTTATAACCGAGAAGTTGTTTTTAAGGAAACATTAGAGCTTTGTGATCAAATTCTAGAACCCCTTTTAGAAAAATCTCTCCTAGATTTAATCTTTCAAGAGCAAAATAGCCAGTTATTAGAGGAAACCCAAATCACTCAGCCGGTGATTTTTTCGGTTGAATATGCACTTGCCAAATTATGGCAATCTTGGGGAATACAACCTTCAGCCCTTTTAGGACATAGTATCGGGGAATATGTGGCGGCTTGTTGGGCAGGAGTCTTTTCTTTAGAAGATGCCTTAAAATTAGTGACTCAACGGGGTAAATTAATGGGAAAATTGCCCCACAATGGCAGTATGTCCGCTATTTATGCTGATTATGAGACGGTAGCAAACGCTGTAACTGCTTATGAAAATCAAGTTAATATTGCTTCAGCCAATGGCTCAATTACCGTCATTTCTGGATTTAAAGAGATTGTTGAGCAACTGGAAAAAAACTTTATTGAACAAGGGTATAAAACTAAACGTTTAGCGGTATCTCATGCTTTTCATTCTCCTTTAATGCAGCCCATTCTTGATGATTTTTACCAGGTCTTAAAAACAATTTCTTTTCATGAACCTAGCTTAACCATTATTAGTAATCTGACAGGGAAAGCTGTAGGTTCAGAAATTACAACTCCTGATTATTGGGTAGCTCATCTGCGTAATACTGTACAGTTTAGTCAAGGATTTAAGTCTTTAATAGATCAGGGTTATCGTTGTTTTCTAGAAGTCGGTTCCAAGCCTGTATTACTGAGTATGGCTCGCCTTATTTCCTCTAACCAAGACCTATTATGGTTGCCTAGTATTGTACCCGGGCAGGATGAACAGGCACAAATGTATAGAAGTTTAGCGACACTTTTTGTTAATGGTTATTCCCTAGACTGGGCTAAAGTATTTAAACAAGGTAAGCGGATTATTTTACCGACTTATCCTTTTCAAAGAGAACGGTATTGGTTGTCTAACTCGGAATTTTCTCTAGGGCAAATCAAGACTCAGTTACATCCTTTTATTAGAGATTTTAAAAAGTTAGCAACGGGAGACATAATCTTTGAAGGTGAGGTGAGTTCTCTTAACCCTAGTTATTTAGAAGAACATAAGGTATTTGAAAACATTGTATTTCCAGCTACCGGTTTTATTGAAGCTATTTTAGCTGCAAGTCAGAAAATATTTGATGGGCATTTTGTCACCCTTGAAAATGTCTCTATCCATCAGGGACTACTCTTATCTCCAACTCCCTCAATAATCCAGATAATTTTTAAACCTAAAAAATTATCTCAACTGATTTATACTTTTGAGATATTTAGCAGTGATTCTGCACAAGAACAATGGGTTCTTCATGTTACAGGTGAAGTCAAACTTAAGGATATACAAAGCTTGGCTGCCTCAGAATTAACCCAAACTAAATTAGAAAGGGAAAACTCTAAAGAATCGATTTCTATTCGTGAATTCTATGAGCTTTATCAGCAGATGGGTATCAGGTATGGAGAGCAGTTCCAAGCGATTCAAGAGTTATATTCTTTCAAAAAAGGCTCTGAAGCTAAAATTAGTATTAACCCTAGTTTAGCGGATCGGCGTTATCATTTTCATCCAGTTCTTTTGGATGCTTGCTTACAAAGTATTGGGGCAGCTTTCCCCGAAATTCATGGTCAAGAATTGCATCTACCTTATGGATTCTCTTCCTTGGAAATATTCCTAAATCCAACTTCGCAAGTTTGGACGGAAGTTCAGGTCATCTCAGATACTAATGGTGAAATGAGAGTAAATGTTAATATTTATAATGAACAAGAACAGCTTTGCGCTCGCTTTACTGACTTAACAGCACGGCGCATAAATCCAGATATTTTACAGAGTTTATGGCAAGAAAAGTCAAACAATTGCTTTTATAAAGTAGAATGGAAAAAACTTTCTTCAATGCCAACTGTTGCCGTTGATCCTCAAAATTCTTGGTTAGTCTTGGTTCGTCCAGAAACAGACTTAAATTCCCTAATTAATTTATACAAAAAGGCAGGAGAAAAAGTAATTACTGTAGAAATGGGGCAGAATTATCAATGTCATTCTCAAGATTCTTTTGCCATCAATCCCGCTCAGAAATCTGATTTTCAGCGTCTCTATCAAGAAGCTTATCCATCGGGAGAATTTCCGACTGGTGTTGTTTTTTGTTGGGAATCTTCAGAAGCTGAAGATGTTCTAGATACAGTATATCAGAGTTCTCATGCCGTCTTAAATTTAGTGCAAACCCTCACTAATAACTGGGAGAAATTACCCCATTTATGGCTGATTACTCGCGGGGCTAATAAGATGAGCAATGATACGGCTTTATCTCCTCAACAGTCTCATTTATGGGGATTAGGAGCAGTCATTAATCAAGAGTATCCTAAAATGGGTTGTGTTTGTTTAGATTTACCAATCCATAAAGAAGCTAATGAAGCTGAACTTTTATTCAATGAATTAAAGTGTTTCCCCCATGAATTCCGTTTAGCTTTACGTCAAGGAAACCGCTACGCAGCTAGGTTAGTTTCTGCATATCTTCCTATCTCAGAAAAACGACAGTTTATTAATCAGTCAGGGGCTTATTTAATCACGGGAGGGGGAGGAAAACTGGGCGGATTAGTGGCTCAATGGTTATCAGAAATGGGAGCAAGTCACTTAGTTTTGTGTAGTCGCCATGTTAAATCTTCAACAGAATTGATAGCCTCATTAGTGGAAAAAGGCACAAAAGTAACCTTGATTGAAGCTGATATTACTTCCCCCACAGATATGAAAAATTTATTCTCTCGTTTTGGGGCAGACTTACCCGTCTTACGAGGAATAATTCACGCAGCAGCGGTCTTAGAAGATGGGCTGATCAGTAATCAAAGTTGGCAAAAATATCAAAAGGTAATCAGTCCAAAAGTAGCAGGAACTTTATTATTAGATCGTTATACTCGCTCTCTATCTTTAGACTTTTTCGTAAGCTTTTCTTCTGCGGCTGTTATCCTTGGTTCGCCGGGTCAAAGTAATTATGCGGCGGCTAATGCTTTCCTGGATGCTCTAATGCAGCAACGGCAAAGTTTAGGATTACCTGGTATTAGTATTAATTGGGGAGCTTGGGAGACGGGCAACCAAATTGATCAACAACGTTTCGCTAATTGGGGTTTGCAGATGATGTCCTCTGAGCAAGGGTTTCAATATCTCAGTCAGGTAATTTTAGGTGATATTACTCAAGGGATAGTTCTCGATATTGATTGGTCGATTTTTAATCAAACTTTCAACATTAGTCAACCCTTCTTTAGCGAGGTATTAACCCTAAACAATCAAAAACAAACAAGTCCAGCAAAACTATTAGAACAATTAAAATCTGTCTCTATAGACGAACGAATAACCGCTTTAGTAGAAGGACTGGAGAAAATATTAAGAGAAGTGACAGGGTTAAATGAGAATAAGGTTATTCCTCAACAAACATCATTCTTAGACTTAGGTTTAAACTCTCTAATGGTCATAGAATTTAAAAATCGCTTAGAAAGAGATTTAGGGTGTAAATTGCTATCCTCGATCATTTTCGATTATCCTAATCTTCTCAGCTTAAGTACCTATTTAAGGGAAGAAATTCTAGCCAATCATCTCGATTTTGAGATTAAAATAAATCCAATTCCTGACAATCATAATCCCTACGACAGCCTCAGTGAAGACGAACTCGCAAGATTACTTAATCAAAAATTAACGGAGCTTGATCAATATGGAGGTTAAACTTTAAAAATAATGTTTCAAAAGCCATGAGATGTGGTAGGATAGGTAGATGAACATGAGTAAGCTTAACTCTCTGGAGTTAAATTTGGGTTTATATTTACTGATAGCACAGCATCCTAATTTATGTTGAACGGCGTATAAATTTAGAAATTATAGAGAATAGGGCATGGTTGAGAGTATAGATTACAAAAAATTAATGGCAACGACCTTAAGCAAAATGGAGGTCATGCAGGCTCGTATCAATGAATTAGAGACGAGACAAAGTGAAGCTATTGCGGTGGTTGGGATGGCTTGTCGTTTTCCTGGAGGTATTAATTCCCCAGAAAAATATTGGAGTTTTTGTCAAGCCGGGCTTGATGCTATAGTAGAAGTTCCTAAAAGCCGTTGGGATATCTCAAAACTGTATTCTCAAGAACCAACTTTAGGAAAAATGAACACCGCTTATGGAGGATTTCTTCAAGAGAATATCACAGAATTTGATGCCCGTTTCTTTTCGATCTCAGCAAGAGAAGCAGCCTCCATGGATCCTCAACAAAGGTTACTCTTAGAAGTTGCTTGGGAAGCGTTAGAAAATGCCAATTTACCTCTGAAAAATTTAGCAGATAATAAAGTAGGGGTATTTGTGGGGATTACTAGCATTGATCATGCCCTGAAGGTTTACGGCACAAACTATGATCAAATTGACTCTTTTTTTGGCACCGGCAATGCTCTAAGCGCAGCCGCCGGAAGGCTATCTTATTTTCTCAATCTTCACGGTCCTTGTCTCTCGATTGATGCAGCCTGTGCCTCCTCATTAGTAGCCGTCCATCAGGGGATTCGTAGCCTGAGAAATCGTGAATGTGAACTCGCTTTAGTGGGTGGGGTAAACCTCATTTTAGAACCCGCAATTACGATTAGTCTTTCTCAGTCGGGAATGATGTCCCCCGATGGGCGTTGCAAAACCTTCGATGCCTCTGCTAACGGATATGTGCGAGGGGAAGGCTGTGGGGTTTTAATCTTAAAAACTTTATCAGAAGCCCAGAAAAACGGGGATCACATTCTTGCCCTGTTGCGAGGTTCGGCGGTGAATCATAATGGGGCTGCTGCCGGTTTAACCGTACCCAGTGGACCCGCCCAGCAAGAATTGCTCCGTCAAGCTCTAGCTGATGCCAGAATAGTCCCTGAAGATGTCAGCTACATAGAAGCTCATGGCACAGGCACTTCTTTAGGAGATCCCATCGAATTGAATGCCATTGCCTCAGTTTATGGAAAGCGCTCCGACCCTCTTTATATCGCCTCAGTGAAAACCAATATCGGTCATCTTGAAGCCGCAGCTGGCATGGCCGGAATAATCAAAACAATTCTGATTCTTCAACAGGGTGAAATCCCCTCCCATCTTCACTTCCAAATCCCTAATCCTCTGATTAATTGGGAAGACCATCCTATTAAAATTCCTACTCAAAATATACCTTGGCCGAATAACAATAAAGTCCCTATAGCTGGGGTAAGTTCTTTTGGGTTTTCTGGCACAAATGCCCATGTCATTGTTCAACAGGCCCCCGTCAGCAAAATCTCAGAAATTCAACAACAAATTCCCAGTCATCTCTTAACCCTTTCAGCCCACAACAAAACCGCTTTAAAAGAATTAGCCACACGCTTCCATACCCTCCTAGAATCTCGTCCTGAAATTGGAGATATTTGTTATAGTGCAGCCGTCGGGAGGATAGATTTACCTGAACGTTTAGCCATTGTTGGCGATACTTGTCCAGAATTACAACAAAGATTAACCGCTTTTGCTGAAGAAAACCCACTTGATGATTTGACTTTTTATCAACGTTTTACATCGGAAAAATCCCCTAAAATTGTTTTTCTTTTTACAGGGCAAGGGGCTTGTTATCCCGGCATGGGGCATCAACTCTATCAAACCCAGCCGACATTTCGTCAATATATTGATCAATGTGCCGAAATATTAGCGAAGTATTTAGACCATCCTTTAACTGAGATATTATTTGGTGAACAGACCGATTTACTCAATCAAACTGCTTATGCTCAACCAGCTATATTCGCCCTAGAATATTCCCTAACAATGCTATGGAAATCTTGGGGAATTACCCCCAGTTTACTGATTGGCCATAGTGTGGGAGAATATGTAGCAGCTTGTATCGCAGGAGTATTTAGCTTAGAGGATGGACTCGCCTTAGTTGTCAAACGGGGGCAATTAATGCAAACCACGACCTCTGGGAAAATGGCTTCAATTTTTGCTGATGAAGAGACAGTAAGTTCCCTAATTAAAAATTATACTCAAACAGTTTCAATAGCTGCCATTAATCACCCTCAACAGATTGTTATTGCTGGAGAAAGTGCCAGCCTTGAGGAAGTTATTAACACTTGCAAAAAGCAAAAAATTCCCGCTCAATATCTTCCCGTTACTCAGGCTTTTCACTCCCCTTTAATGGAGCCAATTTTAAAAGAATTTGAAAAAGAGGCTCGTCAAATTTCTTATCAACGCCCCCAAATTCTGCTACTTTCAGGACTTGATGGAGAGCTTTTAGAAAATGCACCAGATGCCGCTTACTGGAGCAAACAATGCCGAGAACCAGTAAGATTTTTGTCGAGTTTAATAACCGCTTTCAACAAGGGATATAACCTATTTTTAGAAGTGGGACCAAGACCAATACTAGCAGAACAAGGTCGTCGTTATAAAGATGAGTTCATCTGGTTAAGTTCCCTCAATCGTGGCTTAGATAACTGGCATACAATTCTTTCAGCCTTGGGACAACTCTACCTAAATGGCGCGCCTTTCAATCCAGAACAATTCAATCGAAATTATGGCTATAAAAAAGTCAGATTGCCGAACTATCCCTTTCAAAGGAAACCTTGCCAATTTCAGCCCAATCCTCGAACAGAAAATCAGAGCATTGACAAAATATTCCTAGACGCACAAACCTCTAACCTTACCGATACCGAAACCACAGTTTTCAATATGCAAAAACATCAACAGGAAATCCGTAATCAATTAAAATCAATTTTGGCTTTACTTCTGAAAGAAGATGAGAACGATCTACCGGAGGATGAGACATTACTAAACTTAGGAGCAGACTCAATTATCTTGACTGACTTTTCTCGCAAAGTTGAAGAAAAATTTCAAGTCAAAGTGAAAATAGATCAACTCTTTACCGATTTACAAACTCTTGTTGATATCGCCGAATACCTCTGCCAATTTGTCAAAGAAAAACCCTTAGAAAATACTTCAGAAATAACAACTAAAGTTATCAATGATGAGACAGAATTAAGCAATTATTTGCAAGTCATTGAGCAATTGCAACCCATCGCTACAGCCTATATCATCAAGGCCTTAGAGTCCTTAGGGAAAAAACTTAATCAAGGGGAACAATGGACAATAGAAACCCTAAGACAAACCTTACCTGTTGCCCCTAAATATCACATTTTGCTCAATCGTTATTTGCAGGATTTAGAGCAAGCTAATATTCTTCAAAATCAAGGGAATATTTGGACTGTCAAAAACTTGCCTGAGTCTTTTTCCTTGCCCCAAGCCCTACAAAAGCTAGAAAAAACTTGTCCATCTGCAAAACCTGAATTAGAAATGCTGCAACGCTGCGGCGAAAATTTAGCAGAAGTTCTCAAGGGAAATATAGACCCCTTGACATTAATTTTCCCAGAAGGTTCCGTTGCTCATGCAGAAAGTATCTATGGAAATTCTCCCGTATCTCGATTGATGAATCAACGAGTCGCCCAAGCTATTAACCAGATTTTAACCAACTTTTCTAATAGTGATTGCCCCTATCAAATTCTCGAAATAGGAGGAGGAACTGGTGCCACTTCAGAAGCAATTCTTAACCACTTAAACCTCGATCATATCACTTATTCTTTTAGCGAAGTTTCTCCCTTCTTACTGCATCAAGCTAGGCAAAAATTTCAGAAAAAATATAACCTAAACTTTCATCAACTAGACATTGAAAAGTCCCCCATTTCTCAGGGGATACCTGCTCATACTTATCATATCGTTGTAGCCGCTAACGTCCTTCATGCGACCCGAAATATTACAGAAACTCTAACCCATATTCGGGAACTGCTGCGCCCCGGCGGTTACTTAGTTCTCCTCGAAACCGTAGAAAATAACTCATGGCTGAATTTAACCTTTGGATTAACCCCCGGCTGGTGGCGCTTTCAGGACCAAGAATTACGCTCAGACACTCCCTTATTAAGTGGGGAAAATTGGTGTTCCGTTTTAAAGCGCTGTGGTTTCGCTACGGCGAATAGTTTCTCTAAACAAAACAATATTCCCATTAACAATGGCCAAGAATTAATTCTTGCTTGTGTGCCAGATGAACCCCTCTCAATTCCTGCAATTCCTAAGTTCACTGTCTCAGGTGAAAGCTCCGGTAAAGAAGCCTTAATGATGGCTCAATTACAATCTTTAAAAGACCTAAAAGACCTCCATGAGAAAACCATTATCAAGCAATTAGAAGTTCTTCAAACTGCCACCGTCTCCCCCAGTATAGCCCCCGAAATATTAACGAATCAGACTCAAATCATTCCTACCCAAAGCTCTAAGATAGAAACTTACCTTCCGGTTTCTCAAGAGAAGCCCAAATCTCCTGAGAAACCTAGTTCTCCCAATTTAAACCCCTTAGCTTTAAAGCTGACTGAGAACAAATCCTTAACCGAACAACAACAAGCCTTTATTCAAAATTTACAGAGTATTTATAACCAGAAAACCGCCAAATCAAAAGCCTATTCACAAAATAGCCGTAAGACAATGGTGGATGTTAAACCGACCATTGACTTCCGCATGGCCTTAAAAGAATTTCAATATCCCATTGTTTCAGAATCTGCTCAAGGGGCTTATTTTAAGGACATTGATGGCAATAATTACATTGACTTAGCTATGGGGTTTGGGGTTAACTTTTTTGGGCATAGTCCAGATTTTGTCATTGAAGCGGTTCAAGAACAAATGAACCGAGGAATAGGTTTAGGAATGCAGTCAAATCTGGCTGCCGAAACCGCCGCTTTAATTAGTGAAATGGGTCGAGTCGAAAGAGTCGCTTTTAGTAATACGGGAACCGAGGCGATTATGGCCGCTGTTCGCATTGCTCGCTCTCGTACAAAACGTCAAAAAATCGTTATGTTCGCTGGCTCCTACCATGGAACTTTTGACGGCATCTTAGCACGAGTAGGAGAAGATAAAACCACGGCTCAACCCTTAAGTTTAGGCACTCCTTTAGGAATGGTTGAAGACATAATAGTCTTGAGTTATGGAGTTGAAGAAAGCCTCGATATTATTGCTACTCATGCTGATGATTTAGCCGCCGTATTAGTCGAACCAGTTCAAAGTCGCAAACCCGATTTACAGCCTCAAGAATTTCTGCAAAAACTACGACAAATAACCCATAAAAAAGGGATCACACTCATTTTTGATGAAATTATTACCGGCTTTCGGATTGCTCCGGGAGGAGCGCAAGAATGGTTCAATGTTGAAGCTGATATAGTCATTTATGGTAAGGCCATTGGAGGAGGTTTACCAATTAGTATGATCTGCGGTAAAGCAGATTTCTTAGATACCGTTGACGGCGGTTTCTGGCAATACGGAGATGACTCTCATCCCCAAACCGAGTTAACCGCTTTTGGGGGAACTTTTTGTCGTCATCCTTTAGCCCTTGCTGCTTGTCGTGCTGTGCTTTTACATCTTCGGGAAAACAGTCCAACGATTCAAGAAAAAGTGAATCAATTAACTCATCGATTAGCCACCGAAGTCAATCAATTCTTTCAAGAAATAGGCATTCCGATTCGGGTTGTTAATTTTGGCTCTTTATTCCGCTTTGAACCTTTTGGAGCTTATAGTATCTTCTTACAACCCATCGAATTACCCCTCTTTTATTACCTATTAAATCTTAAAGGAATCTACACATGGGAAAAACGAGTTTGTTTTCTCTCCACCTGCCATACTAATGAAGATATAGACAAAGTTATAGTAGCCGTCAAAGAAGCGATTACGGAATTGCAGCAAGCTGGTTTTTTTGCTAATGCTAAACGCCCTCAAGTCAAGAAAGAAGAAAAAAAGCCCCTCTCTGAAGATGAAGATGGTAGGGGACATCTACCATCTTTAAATCAGTCCTTTCCCACCAGTGAAGCTCAACGTCAACTTTGGTTATTAGCTGAATTAGACTGTGATGCTTCAGCATCCTATAACGTCACAACATCTCTAGAATTACTAGGTTCTTTAGATGCTTACATTTTAGAAAAAACGATTAATCAAGTTATTAATCGCCATGAAGCTTTGCGAACCAAAATTATAGAACAAGGAGAATTACAGGAAGTTGTCAATGAAGTTAACATTAAATTAAACCTCATTGATTTGAAGGATGAAGATAATCCCGAAGCGACGGCCTTAGCGTTACGATCTCAGTTTTCCCAAAAAACCTTTGACCTGTCGATTGCTCCTTTATTTGCTGTGATTTTAATGCGCTTAAAATCTGACCATTATCTGCTATCTTTAAAAACTCATCATATTGTGGCAGATGGTTGGTCACTAGGATTAATTTTGCAGGAAATTGGTCAACTTTATTCATCCCCAAATAACACAACTAAAGATGTTCTCAAACCACCGATGCAGTTTCGGCAATATTTAACCTTGCGAGCGCAAGAGACGCAAAGTCCGCAAATGTTAGAGCATCGGGATTTTTGGTTGAAAACCTATCAGGAAGAGCTGCCAACCTTTGAGCTTCCCACCGACTTTCCCCGTCCCGCCGTTAAAACCTACACTGGCGGACAAGAAAGTCAAGTCATTCCCTCGGAAGTTGGGCAAAATTTGCAGAAAGTAGGACGCAAAAATAAAGCTACATTATTTATGACGATGTTCGCCGCTTATACTGCTTTTTTGCGTCGAATTTCTGGCCATAAGGATTTAGTCATTGGTATTCCTATTTCTGGGCGACAAATAGAAGGTAGTGACAACTTAGTAGGCTTTTGTTCTCAATTTTTACCCCTGCGGATACAAGTCGATGCTACCACCTCTTTTATTGAACATTTACAACACACTAAACAAACCCTGATCGACGCTTTTCGCCATCAGAGTTATACTTTAGAGGATTTATTAGCAGCTTTACAATTACCTAGAGATTTTTCTCGTTCTCCTCTCATTTCGGTATCTTTTAACATGGATCCTAGTTTAACTTTGCCTGAGTTTAAAGACTTAAAAGTATCCTTGCCACCGTCACCGATTGGTTACACCCCTTTTGATCTAGGATTTAACTTAATTGAACTTAATGATAACCTCATTATTTACTGCAATTACAATACAGAACTCTTTAAAAAAGAGACAATTAAACAATTTATTGAAAGCTTTGAAATTTTGCTAAGGGGAGTCATTGACGATGCTAATCATCTTCTTTATCAGTTACCTTTATTAACCCCAGTCCAACAAGAGAAGTTACTCAGACAATTAACGGGAAAAACTCGCCAACTCCCTGAGAAAGCCACCATCATTGATGACTTTGTAGCTCAAGTTAAATTAACCCCTAATGCTCCCGCCCTAATTGCGGGAAAAATTAGCCTTAGATATCAAGAATTAAATGAAAAAGTCAATCGTCTTACCCATTATTTACAGCAGGAATATCAGCTAGGTGTAGGAAAAGTGATTGGGGTCATGCTCCAGCGTGATCACAACTTAATCATCGGGATTCTGGCTACCTTTAAAACTGGAGCGACTTACGTTCCTATAGACTCTCAATATCCTCACAGTCGCATTGAGTTTATTTTAAAAGATAGTGGCTGTCATGTTTGCCTAACGGAGAGTAATTTTATCTCTAAGTTACCTGAAAAAATGGAAAAAATTTGCTTAGATAAAATTGATCCTATTGTTGAAAAATATGACAAAGATGAGCCTAAAATATTTCGCAATTCTAGCCAAACTGCTTATATTTTCTACACTTCAGGTTCAACTGGTAATCCTAAAGGAGTCATGGGCCGTCACATCTCAATTTTGAATGTTATTCAAAGCTTACGACTTACTTTTGATTTAGATAAACATCCTGAATGGCGCTATATTTTCACAGCTGCCGTTACTCATGATCCATCTATTCGTAATATTTTTCTCCCCTTAACCATAGGTGCATCCCTATATATGTACGAAATAAAATATATAGGACATTTGGTTTCTTTCCTACAAGAAAATCAAATTAATGCCCTACATACTACCCCCTCTATCTATCGAGAAATCTTAGGGCTACTTGAACCGGGAGAAACCATTTCCAGCTTAAAATATATCTCGGTAGGAGGGGAAAAATTAGATCGGGAAACTGCCTTAGCTTTGCGGAAACGTTTTCCAGCAGAAATTGTTAGCAATGTTTACGGATCTACAGAAACTTGTGTAGGAGTATCCCAGTATGAAATCAAAGAAAACTTAGACAGCGAAATCCCCCTCGGTCAAGTTTTCCATAACAATCGCTTAGGGGTTCTTGATGAATTTAATAATCCCGTTCCCCTCCATGTAATCGGTGAGATTTGTGTAGAAGGTGCCGCCCTAGCATCGGGTTATCATAACCAACCCGAAATGACTCAAGAAAAATTTAAACCTAGCTTTCTTGATGAGACACAAACTCTCTTTAGAACCGGCGATTTAGGCAAGCAAACTGCTCCTGGTATCATTGAGTTTATGGGACGAAAAGATAATCAAGTTAAGGTCAATGGTTATCGAATTGATCCTGGAGAAATTGAATATCAATTGACTCGTTATGCTCCCATTGAAAGAGCGATTGTTTTACCCATTCAAGTTAATAATCAAACTCAATTATCTGCTTACTGTCAAACAGAAAAAACTCTAGAAATTGCTGAGATTCGAGAATTTCTTGCCAAGTTTTTACCAGTTTATATGATTCCCAGTTACTTTATTTTTTTAAAGCAATTCCCCTTAACTCGACATGGGAAACTTGACCTGCACTCCCTGAGAGAACTCAGAGAAACCGGTAAATCTCTGGTGAATTCTAATTATGTTGCACCCCGGAATTATTTAGAATCCAATCTCGTTAGTATCTGGGAAAAAATTCTCTCTAAACATCCTATCGGTATTTTTGATAACTTCTTTGAAATTGGTGGTCATTCTCTACTCTTATCAAGGGTTGTAACGCGGGTTCATAAAGAACTGAATGTATCCGTAAAATTGGCTGACTTCTTTAAAGTTCCAACCGTTGCTGGATTGGCGACTTTAATCTCCCATACTCAATACAATTATCAAGAACCCATTTCGGCAATTCCCCCCCAAAAATCTTATCCGATGTCTCATGGTCAGCGTCGTCTTTGGGCTTTAGAATTTCTAGATCAAAATCATAATGCCTACGGAATGCCCAGTGCTTATCAATTCAAGGGCAATCTCAATATTGATGCTTTTGAAAATGCCTTTCAACAGTTAATTCAACGCCATGAAATTTTGCGGACAACCTTTACTTTAATCAATAATCAACCCCGTCAAGTTGTCCATAATCAAATGAACTTTGTCATTAAACAAATAGACCTGACAGCTTATGTTAGCACAGAACAAGAAACCCTGATCGAAGAAGCGATCAGCCATAATGCCAAAACGACTTTTGATTTAGAAGTGGGACCGTTACTTAAAGTTAACTTACTTAAACTAAGCCAAGAGAATTACATCGTCTTGTTTAATATGCACCATATCATTTTTGACGGTTGGTCAGCTGGGGTTTTAATTAAAGATTTCCTCACCCATTATCACGCCTATGGACAAGAAAATTCCCAATTAATGCCCCCTCTTAGAATTCATTATAAAGACTATACTTCTTGGCAAGAAAGTCAATTAGAAACCTCGAAACTTCAAGATCAACGGGATTACTGGTTAGCTAAATTAACTCCTGTTCCTGTGCGTCTTAACTTACCTGTTGATTATCCCCGCCCACCTGTTAAAAGTTTTCAGGGAAATACAATTACATGGCAACCTGAACCCGAATTGATCGATACTTTTGAGAAGTTAGTTAAAGCACAAGAAGCCAGTTTATTTATGGGTTTAGTTAGTTTGGTTAAGAGTTTTCTATTCCGTTATACTGAGCAAAATGAAATTACAATAGGCTCTGCTATCGCTGGCAGAAATCATCCTGATTTAGAAGATCAAATCGGATTTTATGTTAACACTCTCGTCCTGCGGGATCAGATAGCAAATCACGACAGTTTTACGGATGTCCTTAGCAAAGTAAAAACAACCACTTTAGAGGCTTATGATCATCAAGACTATCCCTTTGATCAGATCGTATCTGATTTGAATTTACAACGAGATCCTAGCCGTAATGCTCTCTTTGATGTGGCAATTGTCCTGCAAAATAATCAAAATGTAGATCTGGCCTTGGACGGAATTACAGTTAACTCCATTGACCCAAAAATGATGACCGCTAAATTTGATTTAGAATTTATCTTTGTTGAGGAAGAAGAACTTTATCTCAAGCTAATCTACAACACAGATATATTTATCCATGAGCGAATTTTATTGATCATAGATTTGTTCAAAAATTGGCTAGAGCAAGTTTTAAAATTTGCCCATGAACCTTTGATAAACTTATCCTTAGCTTCCTCGGAAAATCCTATTCAAGAGGAGCAAGACCTGTTCACAGAAGACTTTAATTTTTAGTCAACAGCAATCATAATAGCAGGAGATTTTAATGAAAACAAAACTACCGATTCTTGGCGTTTTAGGGGGTATGGGACCAGTCGTAACCGCCGAATTTCTGAAGTCGATTTATGAATATAATCCTTTTATTGAGAAGGAACAAGAAGCCCCTAATGTTATCGTTTTTTCCCTTCCCTCTGCACCTGATCGCACAGGTTCTATTGATAGTGGAAAAGAAAGAGAATTTATTGATTTTATCCAAGTCAATCTGGAACATCTCAATCAACTGGCTGATTGCATAGTTATTGGCTGTTGTACGGCTCATTATGCTCTACCTCAGATCCCCGAAAATCTAAAGGATAAACTTATTTCCTTAATTAAAATAGCGGATCAAGAACTCCAAGAACATAATGAACCTACCCTTTTACTTGCTAGTACAGGGACTTACCAGAAAAAATTATTTCATGAAGGCTGCACCACCGCAGACCTGATTATTTCTCTCTCAGAAAGTGATCAAAAGTTGATTCATGAAATGATCTATAAAGTGCTAAAAAGAGGACACGATCCGTTAAGTATTCTTAGGGATATAGAAGAATTATTAGAGAAATATAACACTCGCTCCTATATTTCTGGGTGTACCGAATTTCATCTCTTAACAAAATCTCTCAAACTCAAAGGAATTGACTCCATTAAAGCGATCGATCCTTTAAGTACCATCGCTCAAAACTTTTCTCAGTTAATCATCAAACAAGCTCAGGTAGATCTAGTGACCGACTGCCATCAGCCTTCAAACCCAAAAAGCCCTTGACCATCGCACCTCTATCAGGTACAATTCAAACTTGAGTTGATCACTTCTGACTTTTAACTTGTGCGTAGCGATATACTGGCTCATCAGGTTTTCGAGATTGGTTCTATTTTTGATAAGGAGGTGTAAAAAAATGTCTAAGCATTCAATCAGTTTTGGAGGACAATTGGAAGATAATTGGCGGACTCTGTCAGAAGTATTAGAAACTGCCACTAAACATAATAATCATGGAATTACTTATATCAGAAATGACGCAACTGAATATTTTCAGAGTTATCAAGACTTATATCAAGATGCTTTGGTTATTTTAAATGGACTGGAACAAAAAGGAATAAAACTAGGGCATAAAGTCATTCTACAAATTGCCAAAAATCAAGACTTTATTCCCGCACTATGGGCTTGTTTTTTAGGGGGAATTATTCCAGTTCCTTTGACCGTTGCTCCTAGCTATGATCTGGAAAATTCTGCCGTCAAAAAACTAGAGAATGTTTGGAGAATTTTAGACAATCCCTTGATATTATCCGACAGTGAGCTAATTACTGAAATTGAAAAATTAGGAACTTCCTCTCATCTAGAAGGGTGGCAAGTTATCTCGGTTAATGAACTCAGAAAAGCACCCTCTAAAATCGATCAATTGCCGATTCTTGATCCACAAGATTCAGCCTTATTACTCTTTACTTCGGGTAGTACCGGTATGCCCAAGGGAGTAATATTAACTCATCATAATATTCTGTCCATGACTGCTGGTACAGTGGCAATGAACCACTTTACCCAACAAGAAGTTACCCTTAATTGGATGCCCTTAGATCATGTAGGAGCTATCGTATTTTTAGGAATTATGGCGGTAGATTTGGCTTGTCATCAAATTCATGTTCCCATGGAATTAGTCCTACGCCAACCTCTCCAATGGTTAGACCTCATTCAAAAGCATCAAGTAAGCATTTCTTGGTCCCCTAACTTTGCATTTTCCTTAATTAATCAACAGGCCGAAGAACTTAAGCACGCCTCTTATAATCTCTCCTCAATGAAATTTTTAGTGAATGCTGGCGAGCAAGTTTCAGTAAAAACGATTCGCCTATTCTTAGAAATTCTTGAAAAACATCAACTACGGGAGAGAGCGATTAAACCGGCCTTTGGCATGACTGAATCTTGTTCTGGGATTACTTGGTCAGCTGGTTTAAGTAAAAATGAACTCACCGAAGAAAATAGTTTTGTCTCCCTAGGAAAGCCGATTCCTGGAGCAACTATCCGGATAGTCGATCACGAAAATAATCCTTTACCTGAAAGAGAAATTGGCAGGCTTCAAATTCAAGGTAATTCTGTTACTAAAGGATATTACAATAACAGTGAACTCAACCAGGAAGTTTTTCAAGAAGGGTGGTTTACTACGGGAGATTTGGGGTATTTATTTAATGGGGAACTCTTTATTACTGGGCGAGAAAAACAAGAAATTATAATTAATGGTGTTAATTACTTTGCCCATGAACTTGAAACAACAATCGAAGAATTAGAAGGGGTTAATGTATCTTATACAGCCGCCTTTGCCTTCTTTGATCAAAGTCGAGAAACTGACTTATTAATTATTACTTTTAGCCCAGAATCTGATCAATTTGAACACTGGATAAAAGTTGTTAGAAAAATTCGCAGTCATCTGACCCAAAAATTCGGAATTGCTCCAGCTTATGTCATTCCCTTAGAAAGGAATTTAGTTCCTAAAACCTCTATTGGCAAGGTTCAAAAATCTAAATTAAAAAAGGATTTTGAACAGGGGTTATTTACCAGCCGTATCCAAGAAATAGATCAATATTTAGCAAAAGAGCGTCAGAAAAATCAAACCTTACCTCAATCAGAAAATGAACGCCAAATAGCAGCAGTTTGGAGTGAAGTTTTACAGTTAACCTCAGTTGGTTTAGAGGATAACTTCTTTGAACTAGGGGGACATTCTATACACTTAATCCGAGTTCAAAATGAACTTGAAAAACTTTTTAACCGTCAGCTATCCCTTGCTGAAATGTTTAAAAATCCTACCGTTGCCACCCTAGCCCGTTTCTTAAGCGAAGAATCAAATACTACTCAAGTTATAGCACAAAAAAGCCGTCAACGTGCCGAAAATCGGAGCCGTCGCCATAATGAAACCCATGACATTGCAATTATTGGTATGGCGGGGCAATTCCCGGGGGCTAAAAATTTAACAACCTTCTGGGAAAATTTAAAAAATGGCATCGAAACTATCTCTTTCTTTTCGGAAGAAGAATTACAAGAATCGGGAGTGTCTTCGCAACTATTTAATCAGCCTAATTATGTGAGAGCTAGACCAATTCTCGAGCAATTTGAATACTTTGACAGCGAATTTTTTGGCTATACAGATAGAGAGGCAGAATTACTAGACCCTCAGCAACGTTTACTGCTTGAATGTAGTTGGGAATGTTTAGAAAACGCTGGTTATAATCCTAATACTTATCAAGGATCAATTGGTATATTTGCTGGCGCAAGTATGAACACCTATTTGATCAATAATTGTTATCCTAATCGGGGTCAATTAGATAGTAATGACGAGTTACAACCCTTCACACTAGATTCAACGGGAGGGTTTCAAACAATGGTAGCTAATGACAAAGACTATTTAACAACGCGAATTTCTTATAAACTAAACTTACACGGCCCAAGCGTTAATGTTCAAACTGCTTGCTCTACTGGATTAGTTGTAGTTCATCTCGCTTGTCAGAGTCTAATTAGTGGAGAAAGTGACATGGCTCTAGCTGGAGCTGCTTCAATTAATTCTCCTCAAAAAATTGGTTATTTATATCAAGAAGGACTGATCATGTCTCCTGATGGTCATTGTCGCGCCTTTGATGCTGAAGCAAAAGGGACTATTTTTGGCAGTGGAGTAGGAGTAATTATGCTCAAAAGATTGTCAGATGCTTTAGCCGATCATGACCATATTTATGCAGTTATTAAAGGCTCTGCTATTAATAATGATGGGGGTCAAAAATTAGGATTTACTGCCCCCGGTGGAGAGGGTCAAATTGCTGCCGCTACGGAAGCCCTAGCCTTTGCTGGTGTTGATGCTAATACGATTAGTTTTGTGGAAGCTCATGGCACAGGAACCCCCCTTGGAGATCCCATTGAAGTTGATGCTTTAGCTAAAGTTTATCAGGGGGCAAATGAGGGAGAATGTGCTTTAGGTTCAGTAAAAACCAATATCGGACATATGCAGATTGCTTCCGGTATTGCCGGTTTAATTAAAGCGACTTTAGCCCTCAAACATAGAGTTATTCCACCTACATTACATTTCCAAAATCCTAACCCTCAAATTAATTTTTCCCAGACTCCTTTTTATATTAATACTGAAGCTATTTCTTGGACTACTAAGCAAGACAAGGACGAAAAATCACCCCGACGAGCTGGGGTAAACTCTTTAGGTATTGGCGGGGTTAATGCTCATGTTATTCTAGAAGAAGCTCCTCCCATTATTCCTCAAAACAATCAGAGCCAACGTCCCTATCATTTGCTCACCCTTTCCGCTCGAACCGAACCAGCTTTAAAAGAGTTAGTAAGTCGCTACATAGACTTTTTAGAAAGTCAACCTGAAAAGGATATGTCTGATGTAGTATTTACGGCAAATACAGGCCGAGTTCATTTCTCAAATCGTTTAGCCTTAACTGGCTATAAAAATAGTGATTTTATTGAACAATTACGGCAGTTTAAGCAACTCGATTATCAGTCAACTATTCATGGTATAGCTGATGAAAAAAGACCGTCTAAGATTGCCTTTTTATTTACCGGGCAAGGTTCTCAATATGCAGGGATGGCTCATCAACTCTATCAGACTCAACCCACCTTTAGAAAAACTTTAGACGCAGGGGAAAACTATTATCAAAAACTAACGGGTAAATCCCTACTAAACGTCCTATTTGCCCCTACAGATGACCTCTTAAACCAGACCGCTTATACCCAACCGGCACTATTTCTGATTGAAGTTGCTCTCGCTCAATTATGGCATTCTTGGGGAATTCAACCAGCCGCTATTTTAGGCCATAGTTTAGGAGAATATTCAGCTGCTTGTTTTGCTGGTGTTTTTGATCTTGAAAGTGGCTTAAAACTGGTCAGCCATCGAGGTAACTTGATGGGGCAATTACCCCAAAATCAAGGGGAAATGGCGGCTATTTTTCTCGATAAAAACTCAGTTATTGAGCAGTGCCAAAGTCAGGGAATAAAAATCGCTATTGCTGCCATTAACGCAGAACAACATACCGTTATTTCTGGAGAAAAAAACGTAATTCAAAAACTCTGTAACCATTTTACTAATGCTGGGGTTAAAGTTCGTCAACTTAAAGTTTCTCATGCTTTTCACTCCCCTTTAGTAGAACCAATGGTTGCAGAATTTAAAACGATTCTTCAAGAGATTTCTTTCAGTCAACCTCAAATTTCTCTGGTCTCTAACCTAACGGGAGAAATTGCTGATGACAGCATTATGACTCCTGAGTATTGGCTTCAACATTTACTAAATACGGTACAATTTCACCAAGGAGCTTTATTCCTACAATCTCTTGGATGTGATACCTTTATTGAAATTGGACCTCAACCTATTCTCTCAGGAATTATTCAATCATCTCTATCTTCATCTGAACCTCTAACTCTACCCAGTTTACGCTCGGGATTTTCTGATTGGCAAGTTTTATTAGAAAGTCTGGGTAAACTCTATGTTCGCGGTGCAAAGATAGACTGGTTTAGTTTTGATCAAGACTATCATCCTAGACGATGTGCTTTACCTACTTATCCTTTTCAAAAACGTCAACACTGGATTTCTTTAAAAACCCCATCTGCAACTGTTCCACAGGAATCTAATCTAGTCAAAATGTTATCTGAAAAGGACAAAAATACTTTGATGCAAACCCTCTTAGAAACAGGTCATTATTCTGAAGATGAAAAACCAACAATATCCGCCATTGTTCAACAGTTGATTAAACTGTATTATCAAGAAAAAGAGGACTTTGATTTTGCCAAATTACTTTATCAAGTAGCTTGGCTTCCCTGGGATTTAGCTAACGGTAAGCTAGAAAATCTGACCAGCCTTAAAACGGATTTAGAGGTTTACTTAGAACCCCAATTACAATCCTCAGAATTGATGGGAGTTTCTCTCGCTTTTTCTGAAATGGAAAAACTGGCGGCTGACTTTGTTGTTAAAGCTCTGAAAGATTTAGAACTCTTTCAAATGAATACCTTTCTTGATCCCGATCAAAGTTTTATTCAAGCTGGACTCAAACAAGAATATAAATATTTCTGGAATTATGTTCTAGAAATATTAGCGAAAGTCGGCATTTTAGAAAAGCAAAATACCCGATGGAAAATTGTTAAAGAACCCGAACACTCTCATCCTGATTTAGCGGTAGAGGATTTAATCAATCATTATCCTAATGCTCAAATAGAACTCAATCTATTTCGACAAGTTGCCACCAATTTAGCAGCCATTATTACGGGAAAAATATCTCCTTTATCTATCCTATTTTCTCAAGATGGACAAGGAGGAGCCAGCGAGTTTTATAAAAATACATCTTCGTCCAAAATTCTCAATCTGGGTATCTCTAAAACCGTTGAACTTCTACTCTCAAGTTATGCTCCCTCAGCCTCCCTCCGCATCCTCGAAATTGGCGCGGGAACTGGAGCTACAACCCAACAGGTTCTTAAAGCTTGTAAGTCTCGTCAAATTACCTACACATTCACTGATGTTTCCCCCTTCTTTCTAGAGAAAGCTAGAGATAATTTGGCTGAATTTTCTGGAGTAGAATACAAAGTTCTCGATATTGAAAAAGCTCCGAAATCCCAAGGGTTTTGCTGTCATTCTTATGACTTGATTATCGCAGCTAATGTCTTACACTCTACCGCCAATTTACAAGAGGAAACCTTGCCTCATATTCAAAGTTTACTACGTCCAGGCGGTCATTTATTACTGTTAGAATTAACTCAGCAATCTTCCTGGATTGATTTAATCTTTGGTGTCACTCAAGGTTGGTGGCGTTTTAGCGATTATCATTTGCGCCCAAATCATCCTATAATTACAGCATCGACTTGGGAATCTATGCTGCTTAAATCGGGGTTTTCTCAGGTAGAATTTGTTTCTCCTGATCAAAAAATAGGTAGTGTTTTATTTCAGCAAAGTATTATTCTGGCTCAAAGTTCAGCAATCTCCCCTAACCTCGCTAAAAACTGGCTAATTTTTACTGATGTTGAACCTCAACAAAATACTTTTGTCTTAGGGATTCAAGAGCAACTACTGAAAAAGTGTGATTCCTGTCGGATAATTTATCAAGGGGAGAAAAATACACAAATATCATCTTCTGAGTCTTGTTTGAATGCTAATCAACTACAACAATTAGAGGAATGGTTTGCGTCAAATCCATCTCCAGATCGAATTATTTATCTTTTGAATAGTGATGCCAAAGATCAACCAGAATCCATTTTATTGAATCGCTGTAACTATCTTTTAAATTTTCTCAAAGCTATTCAAACAATCCCTAATCCCCCTCAATTATTCCTTGTCACTCAGGGGGCCCAACCCTTTGAATTAGAACAGCCTTCTTTAGGGTTTCAGTCTCCTCTTTGGGCAATGGGGCGTGTTATTGCCCTAGAAAATCCGCAATTATGGGGAGGTATGCTGGATCTTGATCCCGACGTTGACATTAATCAAAATATTACCGCATTACTATTAGGATTAACTCATGCTGACGATGAGGATCATTTGGTCTTCCGCAAAGGTCAAGGCTATGTTGCTCGTCTGCTTCCTCTGAAGTCTCTAGAGACAAAAACCGTTAATATTCAACCTGAGGCTACCTACTTAATTACGGGAGGAATAGGACATCTAGGCCTAGAATTGGCGGAACATTTAGTCAATTTAGGAGCAAAACATCTTATTTTAACGACACGCCGCTCATCACCAGTCCGCTTCCTGTGGGATTCAGCAGCCGAATTAGCTCAAATATCACAAAAAATCAGAAAATTAGAGGAAAAAGGAGCATCAATCGCAGTCATTTCGGCAGACGTTGGCAATTTTGAGGCTATGCAGGCCATATTTACCCAGATTGAAAAAACCGCTTATCCCCTGCGTGGCATTTTCCATCTTGCCGGAATCTCAGGCCGACAAGCTCAATTAAAAGACTGTACTTTGCAGGATCTAGAAGCAGTTTTTCAGGCAAAAGTTAAGGGTTCTTGGAATTTACATCAACTATCTTTGGGTAGTCAATTAGACTATTTTGTGCTGTTTTCTTCGGCGGGTGCAATTTGGGGGGCAAAAGAACAAGGCTTATATGATACTGTTAGTCATTGGCTGGATGCTTTGGCTCATTTCCGTCATCTTCAAGGGCTTCCTGCAACGACTTTAAATTGGGCATTATTGGCGGGTCATGGTATAGTATCTCAAGACTATGAGGACTGGCTCAAACAGATTGGGATCAGGGAAATTGATCCAGATATGGCCTTGAGAGTGATGGATGCTATTATGGCTTCTAATCAAACACAGGTTTTAATCGCCGATGTGGATTGGGTTCGTTTCAAAAATATCTATCAATTTAAAGGCGAGAAACCACTCCTAAAAAATTTAGGACTCTCAGAAATTCCCATTAAGTCTGTTCAAGAATCAGACTCTGTACTGATTCTTTTAGAGGAGATGCCTTTCGGAGAACGTCGGGAATATTTGTTAGAATATGTTAGCAAACAAGTCAGAATGATTTTAGGGATTAAATCTATGCCAGATACAGAACAAGGATTGATAGAAATGGGGATTGATTCCCTATCCTCTATTGAATTGAAAAATCGTTTAGAGAAAAGATTAGAAGTTCTCTTACCCACTTCTTTAGTCTTTGATTTCCCTAATATTAGACGCTTAGTTGATTATCTGCTTGACCGCATTTTCGGTGAAAAAGTTCAAAAAACAGCCCAGAAGATGATTAACTTCACTGAAGTTCAGCAGGAGATTAGTGAGGATTTAATCTTACAAGAACTTAGTGATTTGGAGGCTTTTTTAGGAGATTAAATAATCCTAAGCCTTGAAGTTAGAAAGCTTGAACTTTAAAAAAAATTCAAGGCATTTCCTAAAAGTTACCCTATATTCAAAACTATGCAAACTCCATTTTTTTCACAAGAAACCGTTAAAAGTTCTCATCAATTTTTTGACAATTTGAAATTGATTGCCGCTCCTTACTGGTATCCAACTGATCCTAAAGGAAGGACATTTTCAGAGGTAATAAGTTCCTGGGGAATGCTGTTTCTCCTCCTTTTAGTAATTGTTGGACTGGTGGCCTCTAATGCAGTTAATAGCTTCGTTAACCGCTATTTGGTTGATGTCATTATTCAAGATAAAAATGCCTCTAAGTTTCTGACAAGTTTATTGCTTTATGGCTTAGGATTACTTTTAATTACCCTGTTTACTGCATTTTCTAAATTTGTTAAAAAAAGAATTATTCTGGATTGGTATGAATGGCTAAATCAGCAGGTTATTACCCAATATTTGAGCAATCGCGCCTATTATAAAATTAATTTTAGATCCGATGTGGATAATCCCGATCAACGGATAGCTCAAGAAATAGAACCCATTGCTAGAAATGCTGTTAATTTTGGGGCTATTTTATTAGAAAAAGTCTTAGAAATGACTACTTTTTTAGTAATTCTTTTTTCGATTTCTCGACTAGCCGCCTTGATTTTAGTGGCTTATACAATTGTCGGCAACCTAATTGCTGTTTATTTAAGTCGAGAATTAGATAAGATTAGTCAAGAAGAATTGGAATCCAAAGCTAATTACACCTACACTTTAACTCATGTTCGGAATCATGCTGAATCTATTGCCTTTTTTCAAGGCGAAAATCAAGAGTTGAAAATCATTCAACGTCGATTTAATAATCTCGTCAGAAATTCTCTCAGTAAGATTGATTGGGAGAGAAATCAAGACATTTTTAGTCGAGGTTATCGCTCAGTTATTCAAATATTTCCCTTTGTCGTCTTTGCTCCAGCCTATATTCGGGGGGAAATTGATTTCGGACAAGTTAATCAGGCTATTATTGCTTGCAGTATGTTTGCTAATGGTTTTTCTGAGTTAATCCTTGAATTTGGTTCTTTGGGCAGATTTTCCAGTTATGTTGAGCGTCTATCTGAATTTTCTTCGGCCTTAGAAGAAATAGGCCAACAACCTAAGGATGCTAGTACCATTAAAACCCTTGAAAAAAATCAGATCGAGTTTGAGGATGTTACTTTACAAACACCGGATTATGAAAAGGTAATTGTTCAACATTTATCCCTATCTATCGAACCAGGCGAAGGTTTATTAATTGTCGGACCGAGTGGACGAGGTAAAAGTTCTCTATTAAGAGCTATTGCTGGCTTATGGAATGCAGGAACTGGTTGTTTAAAACGACCTCCCTTAGAACAATTTCTCTTTTTACCTCAACGTCCTTATATTATTTTAGGAACTCTCAGAGAACAGTTACTTTATCCTAAAACAACCCGTAAAATGACCGATGGAGAACTTGAATCCGTTTTACAACAAGTTAATCTTCAAAATATAGCCACAAAAGTTCATGGCTTTGATGCGGAAGTTCCTTGGGAAAATATATTATCTTTAGGAGAACAACAACGCCTCGCTTTTGCACGATTGTTAGTAACCCATCCCCGCTATGTAATCTTAGATGAAGCCACAAGTGCTTTAGATTTGAACAACGAACAATCCTTATATCAGCAGTTACAAAAATCCCAGACAACTTTTATTAGCGTAGGGCATCGAGAAAGTTTATTTAAGTATCATCAATGGGTGTTAGAACTTTTAGATGATTCTAGTTGGCGACTTGTTTCCATAGATGATTATCGATCCTCAAAATCTCTGTAACTGTTTCATTGCCAAAACTCAATTTAGGAAAAATTACGATGACTACTACTTCACCAAAAACTATGACTATGGATCTTCAAAAACCCAGGGTTCTTTTAATTGGAAAAATGTATGATGAAGCAGGGGAAAAACTCCTTGAAGAATCTACTAATATAGAGATTTTGGCTAATCCTACACTGGAGAAAATCAATGAGGCCATTCAAGAAGTATCTGGCGTATTTGTGCGTTATCCTAATAAGTTAGAGGCTTCATCAATCCGATTAGCAAAACACTTAAAAGTAATTAGTACCTCTGGATTTGGCACAGATTCTATTGATATTATGGCAGCAACAGAACAGGGGGTTATCGTTGTTAATAATCCCGGAATGTCAACTACAGCTGTAGCAGAACACACCTTATCTATGATTTTAGCTCTTGCCAAAAAGCTGCCTTTTTTAGATCATTGTGTGAAAAATGGTAACTATTTAATTCGCAATCAAATCCAACCGATTCAACTCGAAAACAAGACCGTTGGTATTGTGGGTTTAGGAAGAATTGGTACGATGGTGGCTCACAAATGTAATCTAGCATTAGGGATGAGAGTATTAGCTTATGATCCCTATGTTTCAGCCAGCAAAGCGGAGACAGTAGGAGCAACTTTGGTCAAAGATTTAGATGTTCTTCTGGCTGAATCGGACTTTGTTTCTTTGCATCCTGAACTAACAAGTGAAACGCGGGAAATGTTTAATATATCAGTCTTTCAAAAGATGAAACCAACAGCTTTTTTAATTAATACCTCCCGGGGAAAAGTCGTTTGTGAAAAGGATTTAGGGATCGCCCTTAATCAAAAATTGATATCCGGATGCGCCCTAGATGTCTTTGAACCAGAACCGCCGGCTTTAGATAATCCCTTATATAATTTTGAGAATGTCATTCTCTCACCTCATTTAGCCGGAGTAACCCCTGAAGCGAGTCTAGCGGCTGCTGTTTCGGCGGCGAATCAAATATTACAAGTGCTTCGGGGAGAGAAGCCTCCTTATATGATTAATCCGGAGGCGTGGAATCTTTTTTAAAGCATCTAGAGAATCTCAGGGATTCGGTTAGTTAAAAATGGCAATATTTCTGAAAAATCCTTAGGAGGATAATAATTTGGAAAACATCGGCAAAATTCCCCTCAAAGATGAATGGCGTAATCGCTGGGCAACCATCAAACAATTTATCCTTAATCCGGTTCGAGAAATGGCGTTTTTGCAAGATCAGTTTCAAGTTTCTGAACTATATACTAATATAGCGAAACGCGATCCTCATCTTCAGGATCCTAATTTTCCCCAATGGCTTAATTTTGGTTATTGGAAAGAAGAAACAACTTATAACGGAGCTTGTGCCGCTTTAGCGCGTAAATTAGCCGAAGTAGCCGAACTTAAAGCCGGAGATCACCTTTTAGATGTGGGTTTCGGTTTTGCTGAACAGGATTTACTCTGGGTAAGAGAAAACAATGTTAGCTCAATTATCGGTCTAAATACAACTGAGTTACAAGTAGAAATTGCTCAAGAAAGAGTAGCTAAAGCAGGGTTATCGGACAGGATAAAACTTCAAGTTGGCTCGGCTACTCAAATCCCTTTTCCTGAGAATTCTTTTGATAAGTTGACCGCTTTAGAATGTGCTTTTCATTTTGACACTCGTGAGGATTTTTTTGCGGAAGCTTTTCGAGTTTTGCAGCCCGGTGGAAGGTTGGCTATAGCTGATTGTTTGCCTAGAGTGGGTCGAGAAATTAACTTCTGGCTGCAGGTTAATAGTAAGAAAATGTGTATTCCCTTTGCTAATCAATATAACCGGCATACTTATGTGGAAAAACTCAAAAAGCATGGATTTGTTAATATCCAAGCTTTATCTATTAGTGAATATGTTTGGCCAGCAATGGTTCATTATTTTGCCCAGATTAGCCAAGGAATTAGTAAGCATGATTTAGTTATCGATCTCCAGAAAGATAACCCTGGACTTGAAGCTTGGTCAAGAAATCGGGGTTGGTTTATGGCGTTTGATGATTATCTTTTGTTTTCGGCAGAAAAGCCTAATTAAATTGACTTTTCTGAGTTGAGAATACTATTAATAATCAGAGCGTTTTTTTGGAGATAAGGAGGATCAATCATTTCACGATGAACACCGACGGCATAATGATTGATTCTTTCCCCTTTTGTTGCTTGTGTCCAATCATCTTCAGCTTCATAGTTTCCCTCAGCACGAATCAAATGAATAGTCCCTTGAATTTGTACATTTTTTAAATCAGAATTCCAAAGAAAATTAAAGTATTCCCACACTTGATGATAAGTGCGATCGCGGAGTTTTTGATTCTCTAAAAAGTAACCTCTTAATTCCTGACGTTTGGGATTTAATAAGAAAGCATCAACCCCTTCTTGAATCTCTGACATATCAGCTTTTTTAGCCTCACGTCCTCCTCTGTAAGTATCCAGTAAAATGACATCAGAAACAACTCTCCCTCGACTTTCTAATTGTTGCGCCATTAACATCGCTAAAAATCCGCCGGCGGAATGTCCCATTAATTTTATATCTTGATCCTGAGCTAAATCCTCAATTAATTCAGCGTATTTTTTTAACATTAATTCATCGCTAATATACCGGAAAGTATAAAGAGTATAATTCGTCAGATACTCTGCTAAGTTGGCATAAGCAGCAGCGAAACCAAGAGCGGGAGGAAATAAAAAGACGGCTTTTTTTTGCTCCTTATTAAACACCACATACGGACGTTCTTTCGGTTGAATATTCATCTCTTGAGCATAAATAATATAATCACTCAATTCGGCTACTGTTGGCTTTTCATAAATCATTGATAAAGGAATTTCTATGGCCATTTTCTCATAAATTAAAGCCATAAGATTCATCGCTTGTAAGGAATGACCACCCAACTCAAAGAAGTTATCATTAACCCCTATCTTACCAGCTTGTAGAAGTTGTTGCCAAAGGCTTACTAAGATAGTTTCCGTTGAATTGCGGGGTGCTAAATAGGGTGATTCCACTAGAGAAGTCTCATCCGGTATTGGCAATTTATGTAAGTCTATTTTCCCATTAGGATTTAAGGGAAAATCCGACAACATGACAAAGATAGAAGGGATCATGTAAACGGGTAATTTCTGTTGTAAGAAATGATGCAGCTCCTGAGAAGTTAATAAAGTATCTTTTCTCATTACATAAGCAACTAACCGTTGATTATGTAAGGTGTCTTCCCGCATAATCACAACAGCTTGTTCGACGTTGGGATGAGTTTCTAAAACTGTCTGAATTTCTCCTAATTCAATGCGGAAACCTCTCAGCTTGACTTGATTATCAATTCGCCCTAAATATTCAATATTGCCATCAGGAAGATAACGAGCTAAATCCCCCGTTTTATATAATTTTGTAGGGGATATACCCGAATTAAAAGGATTAGGAATAAATTTTTCAGCCGTTAATTCGGGTTGGTTGAGGTATCCACGAGCTAAACCCACTCCACCGATATGTAATTCTCCAGCAACACCAATAGGAACCGGTTGTAGATAACTGTCGAGGATATAAACTTGAACATTAGCCATGGGGCGCCCAATAGAAATTTGGGAATTTGGCTGACAGCACCAGATAGTAATCTCAACGGCGGCTTCTGTTGGTCCATAAGCGTTATATAATTGACAGTTTAACTGCTGAAAAAATCGTTGATTGAGTTCATAAGATAAGGCTTCTCCCCCGACAATTACTCGTTTTAAACAGTGGCAATCTTTGCTCTTGGGATGTTGCAGAAAAACTCGCAATATTGAGGGAACACAAGTGAAATAAGTTACTTGTTCTTGCACAATTAAATCTATTAAATAATCTATATCTTTATAGGCATCAGGTTTCGTCACGACTAGGGTAGCACCAGATGTTAAAGATGAGAAAACTTCCCAAACTGAAACATCAAAACTAAAGGGAGTAATTTGGAGAATGCAATCTTCAGAGGTAAGATTATAATTATCAATAGTGTATTTTAGAGTATTAGAAATTCCTCTATGAATATTCATCACACCTTTAGGTTTTCCCGTTGAACCCGAAGTGTAAATAACATAAGCTAAATTTTCTGGGGTAACTGGAGAGGCCAAATTCTCTTGACTATAATTAGCTATCCTTGACCAATCTGTATCTAAACACAGTATTTCGGGGCAATTTTCTGGTAGAGATTGAACTAAAGATTGCTGAGTTAACAACAGAGAAATAGCTGAATCAGATATCATATAATTCAAGCGCTCAGGGGGATAATTAGGATCGAAAGGAACATAAGCTCCCCCAGCTTTAATAATTCCCAATATTCCGATAATCATCTCAAAAGAACGCTCAATAAAAATACCGACTAATACTTCTGAAGTTACGCCTTTTTCTTGTAAATAGTGGCTGACTTGATTAGCTCGATTATTTAACTCTCGATAGGTCAATTTTTTGCCCTCAAAAATAAGAGCTATTGCCTCGGTATTATCTCTAACTTTTTCTTCAAATAACTGGTGCAGACACTGTTGAGAATAAGCGACTTCGGTTTGATTCCACTCTATTAGTAATTGATGCCGTTCTTCAGGAGTTAATAAATTAATCTCAGATAATTTACAATCGGGATTCTGAATTACACTTTCAATAATTTGTAAAAAGTGACCGTTCATTCTGGCGATAGTTTCAGGCAAAAATAAATCTGGCTCATATTCAATCACTAAGGTAAGATTATGACTATCTTCAAAGAAGCTCCAAGTCATATCAAATTGAGCCATGCGTGGTTTTAAGGGATAAGGTTGATGTTCCAAACCTGGAATTTTTAAGACAGTTTTGCTTTCTTTACCCAGTAGAGAAAACATGACATCAAATAAGGGATTTCGGGACAGATCCCGTTCTAAATTGAGAGTGGATACTAACTTATCAAAAGGATAATCACGATATTCATAAGCATCAAGACAGGTGTTAGTAACTGCTGCTAAGACTTGCCTAAAAGTTACTCCCTCTGGTAATAAAGTTCTCAAGGCCAAGGTGTTAACATAAAATCCGATTTGATTTTCTAAATCAGGATGATTTCGTGCTGAAATAGGGATACCAACCACTAAATCCCGTTGACCGGTGTGGCGATAAAGTAATATTTTAAAGAAGGTCAGTAGGGTAATAAATAGAGTCGTATTATTTTGAGTTGCAAAAGTTTGTAATTTTTGGCTGAGACTCTCACTAAATTGATAAGTGTGGGAAGCTGCTTGAGAAGATTTTACTTGAGGTCGAGGGAAGTCTATCGGTAAGTTTAAGATAGGGGGATGTTCGGCAAAAACCTCACACCAATACTCATGTTGTTCTCTAACTTCTTCACTTTCTAACCACTGATTTTGCCATGCCGCATAATCTTTATACTGTAGGGTAAGAGGGGGTAATTCAGCTTTTTTTTGTTGAGTATAAGCCGAGTATAATATAAAGAACTCTTGAAAGATAATATCAAGTGATTGTGCATCCCCAATAATATGATGGACAGTCAAACCAAAGATAAATTCTTCTGAATTAATCTGCACCAATAAGACTCGAATAAGGGGCAACTTTTCTAAACTAAAAGGTAAATTTGCCGACTCTTGAATCAAATCATCTGCCAAGAGTTCAGCATCTTTTTCTCCTCTTAAATCTTTAAAAATGATTAACTGTTCTGTGGGGATTTGCTCATGAATAACTTGCTTAATATTGCCCCCAACACTGGCAAAAGTGGTTCTGAGAATTTCATGTCGGTTTACCAGTTCTTGAAAGGCTGCTGTTAATATAGAAACATCTAATTTGCCATTAATTCTCATGGCAAGCCTAATATTATAAGCGCTAGAAGATTCGCTGATATGCTGCAAAATCCAAAGCCTTCTTTGACCGTGAGAGACTTCGTAATATTTTTGTTTTTTCAGTGGGTTAATTGAGTCAGATTGGGGTAAGTTGATCATCATTTTTGTCGGGATTGAATTAATACAGCTTGTTCTTTTAAAGTATTATGGGTAAAAATTTCCCGTAATCGCAGGGAAACCCCAAATTGATTACGGATTTGTGACACTAAGCGCATCGCCTTCAGACTGTTTCCTCCTAGTTCAAAAAATGACTGATTCCTGTTACTAACTTCTGCTTCTAATAACTCACCCCAAAGGGAAGCTAATAAAGCTTCTTGTGGATTAAAATCTGGGACTTGGTTAGTTGAGTGAGTAATATTTTCTTCGGGTTTTGGCAAAGCTAGACGATGAATTTTTCCATTGGGTAACAAGGGAAAAGCTTCTAACCGCATTAAAAAGCTAGGCTGCATATAAATCGGTAAGAGTTGCTTTAATTTACCTCGAATATATTCCTCCTGAACTGTATCCTCTGCCTGATAATAAGCAATTACGGTTACTAATTCCTCCTTTTTATTAGCGATAACTAAGGCTTTTTCTACTCCCTCAATCCCACTGAGGACATCTTCAATCTCTCCTAATTCAATCCGTACCCCATTTAATTTAATTTGATTGTCACTGCGTCCTATTACTTCTAAAGTTAGATTAGGCAGCAGTCGGCCTAAGTCTCCAGTACGATAAACTATATCCTTCCCCCCATTCAAAGGATTAGGCACAAAAACTGAATTAGTTAAGCTTTCATCTTGATAATAACCTTTGGTTAAATAGGGAGATTTAACGAACACTTCTCCTACTTCTCCTATTGCTCTGGGGCGATTTCCATCAACCACTGCATAAGCGGCATCTGGCAAAGTTTGACCACCCGGAACCCGTTCATAGGGAATATTATTAGGGTTAGGAATTCGATAAAAATGCTTAACAAATGTAGTTTCACTTGCCCCATAAATATTCACAAATTCTGTCTGAGAGCCAAAAATTTGATGCCATTCAGCCAGTTCTTTCACAAATAAAGGCTCTCCTCCTAAGACAAAAACTCGCAAACTTTTCAGGAGATTATTAGCATTAATTAAACCACGCCCTATCTTTAAAAATAGACGCATTACCGAGGGGACAGTGTGTAGTAAATTGATTTCCCATTCTCCTATTCGCAGTAATAAAAGCTCTAAGTCTTCTCGCTCTGTACTCTCTGGAATATAAAGCGTTCCCCCTGAGCATAAAGTCACACAGGTTTCCCTCAAATAAGCATCAAAATTAATTTGAGCAATTTGTAAACAGCGCCAACTTTCATTGATGTCAAATTCCCGTTTTTCCCAATCAATGAAATGACGTAAGCTGCCGTGACTGCCTAAGATTGCTTTAGGTTCACCGGTTGAGCCAGAAGTAAACATAATATAATTAGAATCATCAGCATCCGGCATAGCTAGAACGGGTTTCAGTGTGCTTAATTGGTAAGGAAACTCTTGATAATCCATGCCATTCCACTGATGATATTGCTGAATTTTATGAGCCTTAACCACTAGGATATGAGGCGGTTTTTCTAATGCGGATAGTTGGGGTTTAATCTTCTCTAAATTCTCCGCCGCAACTAAGATAATTTCGGGGCTAGTTTTAATCATCATGCGTTGCCGACGTTCCTCTGGTTCATCTAAACGTAGAGGTAAATAGATTCCTCCAGCTTTAAATACTGCCAGCATAGCGATTAACTGACGATAATCTCCTTCTAGGAGAACACCACAAACCTTGTCTTTTTCCACGCCTAATTCTTTTAAGGCATAAGCCCAAAAGTTAGTTAGTTCATGTAATTCTTGATAGCTAAATTTACCCCCCGGATAAATAATCGATGTTTTCTCTGGTTTGGCTTCAACTTGGTCAATAAAATCATGGATAATGGTACGGGTTTCTAAGCGAGGAATAGGATTGATAAAATTGGCCATGAAAGCGGTTTCTGCTGCCGATAACAAAGAAATGTCCTTGACGGGTTGGGCGGGGTTAGATAGCATTTCATTCAAGAGTTTATCGAAGTGAATGAGACATTTTTTCATCCTCTCCTCTTGGAATAAGTCGGTGTTATAAATTAGCTCTAATCTGAGTTTTTCCTGAGCTTCACTAAACACAAAAGATAGATCAAATTTACTGGTCGGGGTCAGGGAATCTAGAGATTTTATTTGTATATTTTCTAAGCCTACAGGTTGATCAAAATTTTGCAGAAGGACTAATATATCAAACAAGGGAGTGCGGTTAATTTCTCTAGAAACAGCTAATTTCTCTACTAAAATATCAAAGGGATAATCGGAATGTTCTAAGGCTTCAGTAACGGTTTGACGAACCTTTGCGAGGAGATTTTTGTAGCCTTTTTCGGGTTCAATTTGGTCACGAATAACTAAGGTATTGAGAAATAAACCGATTAGAGATTGCAGTTGAGGATGGTTTCTAGTGGCGATTTCTGTACCAATAGTAATATCATGTTGACCACTGTAGCGATACAGTAATATTTTGACAGCTGCTACCAATGCCATGAATAGGGTTATTTCATTTTCTTGACAAATTTTTCTTAATTTAGAAATGGTTTCTTTGGTAAATTTCCAGCTTAAATGGGACCCATTAAATGTCTTTATTTGGGGACGTTTAAAGTCTGTTGGTAAGTGAACTCTGGTCAGTTGTCCATTGTCCAATTTTTCCCGCCAGTAATCTAGGTTTTTTGAATTATTTTCGCTTCTTAAAAGATTATTTTGCCACCCTGCATAATCTTTATATTGTATCGGCAATGGCTCTATATTAGGCTCTAATCCTTTGGCTAAATCAGAGTAGTATTGTAAGCATTCTTTAGCTAACAAACTCATTGACCAACCATCACAAATAATGTGATGAATTTCTAACTCTAAAATATATTCGTTCGGAGATAGTTTATAAATCTTAGAGCGCCCAAGGGGACTTTTCTCTAAGTCAAACGCTTTTCTCTCTTTTGCAATCGTTTCTAGGATTTCTTCATCAGGTTTATTTGTCCAGTCTTTAAATTCAAAATCAAAAGGACGATTTTGCAAGATTTTCTGTTGTGGTTCTCCGTTAATTAAAATGAAAGATGTCCGCAGGGATTCATGACGGGAAATCAATAATTGTATGGCTTTTTCAAAGACATCGGGGCTAAAATCTCCTGCTATTTTGAGAGTGGAAACAATATGATAAGCTACATTATTAAGATCCATCTGTTGCAGGACATAGAAACGTCTCTGAGCATGGGATGTTTCGTAGGTTTCTTGTGTAGATACAGGGGGAATAGTGGCTACCGTCAGAGGGGTAACAGTGCTTAATAATACTGCTTGTTCAGCAATGGTAGGATGAGCAAATACTTGTTTAATAGGCAAAGATTGCCCTAACTTTTCCTGAATTTTACTCACTAGAGAAATAGCTTTTAAGCTATGTCCTCCTAACTCAAAGAAGTTGTCATTAACCCCTATTTTGGATACCTGAAGAACATCTTGCCAAATCTGAGCTAAGAGGTTTTCTTTTTCATTTCTTGGAGCTATATAAGCAGATTCAATAATTGATGTTTCATCGGGGACAGGTAATTTTTTCCTGTCTATCTTGCCATTGTTATTTAAGGGAAAATCTGACAACATGACAAAGGCAGAAGGAACCATATAAGCGGGGAGTTGCTGCTGTAAGAAACGGCGCAATTCTCTGATACCTAATGAGGGGGATTTCCTGACTATATAAGCGACTAAGCGTTGATTTTCTGACGTATCTTCTCGCAAAATAACTACGGCTTTTTCCACTTGAGAATGTGTCTCTAAAACTGCTTCTATTTCTCCTAATTCAATCCGTAATCCTCTCAGCTTAACCTGATTATCAATGCGACCTAAAAATTCAATATTGCCCTCTGGAAGATAGCGAACTAAATCCCCCGTTTTATATAATATACCCGAATTAAAAGGGTTAGAAATAAATTTTTCTTGAGTTAATTCTGGACGATTGAGATAACCCTGCGCTAACCCCACACTGCTAATATGTAACTCTCCAGGAACCCCAATCGGAAGCGGTTGTAAATTCTGATCTAAAATATAAATTTTTGTGTTAGAAATTGGCTTACCAATAGACGGAGATGAGGAGTTTCCTTCCTCATAATCGGGAACTAATCCTGAAGTAGTTACTACTGTATTCTCTGTAGGACCATAATTATTAATCAGCTTAAAAGGCATTGATACTGAAGGGTAATGATGGAGTTTATCCCCACCCGTTAAGATAATTCTGAGGGCTATATTTTCATCCCATTTTAAAGATAAAATCTTCTCAACTAGAGGAGTTGGTAAAAAGCTGACGGTGATTTCTTGGGCAATTAACCAGTCTCGCAAGTCCGGGGGAGATTGCATGATTTCAGGTTTAACTAAGACAAGACTCGCACCTGCTGTTAAACAGGGCCATAACTCCCAAACCGCAGCGTCAAAAGCACTTCTTGCTAGTTGAGTAATTTTGTCTAAAGGCGTAATTTCAAAAGCGTCTTGATGCCAACAAATTAAATTCATTAACCCCCGATGGCTAATTAATACCCCTTTCGGTTTTCCCGTTGAACCTGATGTATAAATAACATAGGCTAAATTCTCAGGAGTCGTTAGATTGAAGGGATTTTCTGGGCTATAGGTAGCTATCTTTTCCCAATCCCTATCTAAACACAGTAATTCGGCACCAGTTTGGGGTAGAAAATCCCCTAAAGATTCCTGAGTTAACACCAAAGAAACCCCCGAATCTGAGAGGATATCCCCCAAGCGCTCGGTGGGATAATCCGGCTCTAAAGGTACATAAGCTCCCCCAGCTTTTAATATCCCTAATAACCCGATGACCATCTCTAGGGAGCGCTCCATAAAAATCCCGACCAAACTTTCTGGACCTACACCCTTATCTCGTAAACAGTGAGCTAACTGATTGCCCCGGTTATTTAACTGTTGATAGGTTAATTTTTGGTCTTCAAAAATAACCGCTATTCCCTGCGGATTCTGGGCAGCTTGTTCCTCAAATAATTGATGTAAAGACTTATCTAAAGGATAATCAGCCTCGGTATTGTTCCACTCTACTAATAACTGATGTTGCTCTTGGGTTGTCAATATAGGTAATTGTGTTACCCGTTGCCGAGGATCAGTAACAATCCCTGTTAAAATAGTCTGTAAATGTCCTGCCATCCGTTCAATCGTATCCTGAGTAAAACGGCTAGTATCATAGATTAACTGAATCAGTAACTCTTGTCTAGGAATAGCAACCACCGTCAAAGGATAATTAGTTTCCTCAAAATTCTCCACATCCTTAACCCTTAAGGATTGACGAGAATCTCTCGATAACGCTTCTCTGGGATAATTCTCAAAAACGACCAAACTCTCAAACAGGGGAACCCCCGGCGTAATATCACTTAACCTCTGTATTTCAGCCAGAGAAACATAAGCATAATCCTGAATTTCTGCTTGCTTTTGCTGTAATTCCTGTAACCAAGATAGCAATAAATCTGATTCTCTGATGGAGACTCGCAGCGGCAATGTATTAATAAATAATCCTACCCTATGTTCTACCCCTGATAAATCATGAGGGCGACCAGAAACCGTAACCCCAAATAAAACTTCTGACTCCCCACTATAGCGACTGAGAAGAATCGCCCAAGCGGCCTGTACTAGAGTAGATAAGGTCAGATTATGCTTTTGCGCCAAAGATTGCAGGTCTTGGGAGTGAGAAGCCGATAAATGACAATTATACTCTTTATAAGTCGGCTTACCTTCAGATTTCATTAACTGGAGTCTGTCCACCCTCAGGGGGGTGGGAGTCATAAACCCTTCAAGAGTTCGCTGCCAAAAACTCTCAGCAACAGATGGGTTTTGCTCCTGTAACCAAACAATATAATCTTGATAAGGGCGCGGTGAAGGAAGATGATAACTTTTCCCTTGAATACCTGCCTCATAAAACCCTAAAACTTCTTGATAAATGATGGGCATACTCCAACCATCTAGAATAATATGATGATGATTGCAGAGGAATTTATAAGTTTGCTCCGATAGCTGAATCATACAGCAGCGCATTAAAGGAGCAACTTTGAGTTCAAACCCTTGTTGACGCTCTGTTTCTAACAATAAATCTAAACGCTGTTGTTGTTCTGTGGGGGAAAGATTGCGCCAATCCTGATAATCCCAAGGCAAATCAACCTTTTTTCGCACAATTTGCAGAGGTTTTTCCCGTTTTTCCCAAAGAAATAGAGTCCTTAATACCGAGTGACGCTCGACAACTTTTTCCCACGCTTGCCTAAAAACTGTAAGGTTAATTTCTCCCTCCAGAGTAATTAGAGTTTGACTACAATAAATACCTGAATCAGGAGTATAAAGACTATGAAAGAGCATCCCTTCCTGCATGGGGGAAAGAGGATAAATAGACTCCACATTTTTGGCGGGTTGATTTTTTGTGTCTGCCATGAAAGATTCTCCTTATTAGTCAATTTCTGCCAGAATATCGTCTAATTCCTGTTGATTCAAGTGCGCTACTGGAAAATCCGAGGGAGTGTAACCCCCAGCATCAGGAGATAAACAATGCTCAATCAATTTCAGCAAAGCTTCTTTATAGCTGCGCCCTAAATATTCTACCGTCGAACGTTCATAGATGAGATCGCTATAAGTCCAGTTTACTTGTAACTGTCCCTCGATAACTCTGGCCGTAATCTCTAATAAATGACTACGATGTCCCTTAAGACTGTGATTAGGCCCCTTAGACTCATCCGCTAATTTCCAATCCCCTTTTTGCAATCGTCCTTGCTCAAATTGACCTAAATAATTAAACAAAACTTCTCTGGCAGGAATTTCAGCTAATTGAGACTTAATATCAGCATCATCACTCAAATATCGCGAAATTCCATAGCCAATTCCCCTGTGAGGAATAGCTCGTAACTGTTCTTTAATAGATTTGAGTCGCTCACCGGGATTATTTTCAGGGGAGAGTCGCAAAATAACGGGAAAAAGACTGGTAAACCAACCCACCGTCCTCGATAGGTCAACCTCACTGAACAAATCTTCTCGTCCGTGTCCTTCTAAATCAAGGGATATGGTCAAATTTTCTGTCCATTGTGTCAAAGTCTCCGCTAAAGCGGTTAACAAAACCTCATTAATTTGAGTGTTATAGGCAGCGGGGACTTTTTGCAAGAGGGTGCGGGTTTGTTCTTCATCTAGAGTCACCGTGACATCATTGGCCGTCGCTACTGTATTGTCTTGTTTTCCACTCTCGTTATCTACAGGTAAATTTCTCGCTTCTAACCAAGGTTGAGTTAACCAATAGTCTAATGGCTCTCTCGCTTTCTCCCCTTGTCCATAATCCCTCAAGAGAAGCGCCCAATCCTGAAAAGCTATGGTTTTTGGAGGAAGTTCTACATTCTCCCCCCTTTCCAACTGTTGATAGGCCATCAATAAATCTTCTAACAAAATTCGCCAAGATACACCATCAACCCCCAAGTGATGAATAATAATCAGTAACCGACTGGGTTGATAGGGGGCCAATTCAAATAGTACGGCCTTGATTAATAGTCCACTAGAGAGGTTTAAACTTGCCTGTTGAACTGTTGCCATTGCTAAGAGAGTTTCCCCTTGCTGAGATTGAGGAATCGAAGACAAATCAATCACTTCAAAAGGTAGTTCATCTGGCATTCCTTCATTGACTTGTTGCCATTGTCCTTCCTCCACAGTAAACCGTAACCGCAAAGCGTCATGATGTTCAATTAATTTTCTCAGAGATTGAGCTAACAAATCAGCTTTCAGGTGATAGGGAACTTCTAAGAGGACAGACTGATTAAAGTGGTGCATTTCAGCGCGATTTTGCTCAAAAAACCACAGTTGAATGGGAGTAAGAGGCACAATACCCGTCACTAAACCCTGTTTAGCTAATTCCGCTGTGGAATAATCGGCAACTGTAGCCAGTTCCGCAAGAGTAGGATATTCAAATATCTGTTTAGGGGTAATCTTCAACCCGGCTTGACGAGCGCGAGCGACAACCTGAATACTGATAATAGAATCGCCCCCAACTTCAAAAAAGCGGTCATAACGACTTACTTGTTTAATGCTGAGAACATCTTGCCAAATACTAGCCAAAATCTTTTCTTTCTGAGTATGCGGGGGAACAAAATCCTGCTCAGATGTCGAAGGTATCTCAGGGAGGGGTAATCTGGAACGGTCAATTTTTCCATTAGCAGTCAGAGGGAGAGCTTCTAAGGAGACAAAAAGAGCCGGAATCATATACTCTGGCAATTTCTGTCCCAAGAAACGACGCAAATCCTCAGTATTTATCGGCCCATTTTCTCCTACTAGATAAGCGACTAATCTCTTATTCCGATAGGAGTCTTCCCAAACCTTTACCACCGTTTGCTTAACTTGGGGGTAAGTCCCTATAGTTGCCTCAATTTCTCCTAATTCAAGGCGGAAACCCCGCAATTTTACCTGATTATCACTCCGCCCCAAAAAATCAATATTTCCATCGGGTAAATATCGGGCTAAATCCCCTGTTTTATAGAGTTTGGCCTTGGGTTCATTGCTAAAGGGATTGGAGATAAATTTCTCGGCGGTTAATTCCGGTTGATTCAGATAACATCGAGCTAACCCTTCACCACCGATATATAAATCACCAATAGTGCCTAGAGGAACCGGTTGTTTAAAAGAGTCCAGAATATAAACTTGAGTATTGGCAATAGGCCGGCCGATACTAGGTTGTCCATGGTGTCCTTTAGGCACTAAGCTAAAAGTGGAATAAGTGGTATCTTCTGAAGGACCGTAGAGATTATAAACATTCTTAATGTTCTCCTGCTGGTAAAGCTTCTGGACTAATTGATTAGACAAAGCTTCTCCGGCGAGGTTTACCGTTCGCACAGTCTCAGGTATCGCCTCAATTTCCAGTAGTTGGGCGATCGCTGTAGGTACGGTATTAATTAATGTTACCTCTTTGGCTGCACTTAAACTAGGCAAATCTAGAACATTCTGGGCCAGAATAATCTTACCCCCCACAGTCAAGGGCAAAAATAGTTCAAATACTGACAAATCAAAACAAATAGAAGTGGAACCCAAAACCCCCGCTAATTCCTCACTGCTAAAGACTTCCTTGCCCCAATTCAGTAAGGTTGTCATGCTGTGATGCTCAATGACAACCCCTTTCGGTTTCCCCGTTGAACCGGAGGTATAAATCACATAAGCGGTATTACTAGAACTTACGGGTAAAGAGAGGTTTTCGGGACTTTCTAGGGCTATATTTCTTGGTTCTGCTGCTAATATCACCAGATTCCCTTGATAATTCCCTAATTTCTCGACTAATTTTTCTTGTGTCAGCAACACAGAAACTTGAGCATCTTCTAAGATAACATTGAGGCGTTCAGTTGGATAAGCTGGATCTAAAGGTACATAAGCTCCCGCTGCTTTGAGAATGGCTAATAACCCGATAACCATCTCAGTGGTCCGTTCTAGGCAAATCCCCACCAAAGATTCAGATTTTACCCCTTTTCTCGCTAAATATCGCCCCAATTGATTCGCTTTTTCGTTTAATTGACGGTAGGTTAATTGTTCATTTTCTGCAATAATAGCGATTGCATCAGGACTGCGCTTAACTTGCTCCTCAAACAATTGATGAATACAGCCATCGGGATAGTTAACCTCGGTATCATTCCATTCTTTTAATAATTGATGTTGTTCTTGCTCAGAAAGTAAACAACAAGTTTCATAACGTTCTAACCCTTCCGTTGCCATAGCGATGAGAGTTTTCTCGTAGTATCCTCCGATTAACTCCAGCTGCTTTTCCCCCAGATAATTCCCATCATATTTAAGGGTAAGTTCTATTTGGGATGAAAGAGGATGAAGACTAAAATTAGCTAACAATGTAAAATTAGTTTGATTAAAAAACTTCCCTCCCAAGACCTCTAAATCTTGCACCCCGATGATACCTTGATAAACATGGAAGTGAATAAAGTTAAAAGCCGTATCAAACAAAGGTTGACCTGATTTTTGTAACTCAGCTAGGGGATATCTTCGCCAAGATAAGCATTCTCTTTCAACATCAAAAGCTTGCTTAACTAAATCGCTCCAAGAACCGCCAGATAACTCTAAACGTAGGGGTAAAGTATTCAGAAATAAACCTAAAATCTTTTCCCCACCGGCTGCTTCTAAGCGTCCATTAGAGACTAAACCCGTAATAATATCCCTTTGATTATTCAGTAAACTCAAGACCCGAAAATGAGCCGCTAATAAAACACTTTTTAGGGGGACTACCACTTGTTTACCCAGTTGTTTTAATCCCTGAGATACCTGACTAGATATGGGAACTAACCAATCCCAATCTTGATTAACTTGATTAGATTTCGACCACTGAGGAAGTTTAGTCAGCGTGACATCTCTGAGTTTTTCTTGCCAATAATTCTGGCATTCTGTCGATTGAATAGTTTTCTTTTCTAAGGCGACAAAATCCCTAAAACTGAGAGCGGGAGGTGGAGAGAGAGGGAGAACTTTTTTGTCGAGAAGATAGAGATACTGTTGTAACAATTCTGTGAGTAACGAAGCCACACTCCAACCATCTAAAATAGAGTGGTGAAAACTAAAAGTTAGGTTAAAGTTATCCTGATTGCGGCGATGGAGATGAAAGCGAAATAAAGGCGGACTATTCCAGTCAAAAGTGCGGACTTTTTCCCGCTCAATCCAATCATCAATGACCTTGTCTTGTTCAGAAGGAGATAAATGGGTTAGGTCATCTAATCCTAAGGGAACATCGATTTGTCGGTGAACTAATTGTAGGGGTTCTTGATATTCAAAGAGTGCGAAACTTGTTCGTAATACTGGATGCCGCTGGACAATCTCCTTAATAGCACTATGTAAAGCGGGAAAATTAAAAGCAGCACGAATATGATAGGTAAAAACATCATGGTACACCGACAGATTCCCTTGATATTCACTATGAAATATCATCCCCAATTGTAGAGCAGTTAGAGGATAAGCATCCTCCACTTCCTCTGGTAAATCCCAGCGAACTTCTTCAGAAATTAAACTAAAAACTTCCGTTTTTTCAGTACCCAAAGCATCGATTTCATAGCTAACCCAATTGGCTAATTCTTGAATGGTTTGATGCTGCAATAATTGGGGTAAGGAAAAATGAAAACCCATTTCTCGCACCTTAGCGATCACTTGTATCCCCCGAATCGAATCCCCCCCAAGTTCAAAAAAATTATCGTGAATACCAACATCTTCGATGCCCAAAACTTCAGCCCAAATCAGTGCTAAAATTTCCTCAAGAGGAGTACAAGGTGCGACAAAATTCTCCGAATCCCTTAAACTGTTATAGCTTGGCGAGGGTAGGGCGCGGCGGTCAATTTTGCCATTATTTGTCAGAGGAATAGCATCCAATTGCACAAAGGCATGGGGTATCATGTATTCTGGGAGTTGTTTTTGCAGATAACTCCGCAGTTGGGGAATCAGTTTACTGTTTAACTTAGACCTTAAAGGATGATTTGCATAAAGTTGCCATTGAGGTTTTGCCGTGTCGGTGGGGGTAAAAGCGATGTAATTTCTGCGGGAATTTTCCAGCGAGGTAAAAATCACATCGTAACGGTCTGGAGTATCCGACCAAGTTACCCCAACCGAAAGGGATAAATCCGCAGCTAAAGCCGAAAAATCTTCAGGTTCTACGGCATTTTCGGGGACAATGTTCGATTTAATCGCTTTAAATTCCTCGATTGTCCCAAAGTCTTCAGAATTATTCAACAATTCCACACTTTTTAAAGGTCCAAACAAGCGAGAATTAGGGACACCTATCACCCTTAACCCCTCAGATGTCCCCAGTTGATTTCTCACCTCAGATAAAGTCAGCTGCTGTTCAGTCCAGTTTAATTCTTGAAGGTCGGTGCTAAAATCCAGAATTGTTGCGCTTCGCAGAACAACATTGTAACGAAATTGAGTCAATTCGTTGTGGTGTTGACCTCTCTCTAGATGAATCTCGACTTCAGTAATCTGAGGGAAATAGGACTGAATTGCTCTAAAAAAATCAGGGTCAATAAATAATTCATTTTCTTGCTCAATTTTCCTCTGTACACGCTGTTTAAAATCCCTAATCGAATCTTTAGGGTTAGCCTTATAAAGTTCTACATCAGCGTGAAAAGCTGCCATGAGTTGCAAGTTTCGCACATCTCCAAGGAATATACACCCCCCCGGAGTTAGTACCTTGATAGCTCCCTCTAAAACCCGCAATAAGTAATCTATATGGGGGAAATACTGCACAACTGAGTTAAGGATAATTGTATCGAATTCTTCCGACTCCAAACCCTCAAAATTATCGGCAGTACGGGGAAATAACCTTATTTGCTCCAGCTTTGGCCCTTCTTGATTAATTCGCTGAATATGGTCTAAGGCAACAGATGAAATATCAGTTCCCCAATAAGACTGGCAATGGGGAGCAACTTGGAATAATATTAACCCAGTTCCACAACCCACTTCCAGAACTTTTTTAGGTTGTTGAGCCAGAATAACTCTAACTTTATCATCTAGCCATGCTCGCATCTGGGCCGCCTCGATAGGCTCCCCCGTGTAACTACTATTCCAGCCAACAATATTAAATATACCCTCAGAATCTGCCGATGTTTGGCTGTAAATCTGGTTATAGAGGCTTTGCCATTGTCCGATTTGTTCATCGAATAATTGCCCTTTTTCTGCAGTCGCCAAGAGTTCCCCTTCTTGAGACTGACCAACAACATAAGCAATTAGTGTTTGACTCCCTGTTTCTGTCTCCGATGCAATGACTACCGCTTGCTCAACTGCTGGATGTTCACTGAGTATAGTTTCAATTTCCCCAAGCTCAATCCGGAAACCTCGAATCTTAACTTGATGGTCAATCCGCCCTAAAAACTCAATATTTCCATCCGGTAAATACCGGGCTAAATCCCCCGTTTTATATAATTTTGCCCTAACTTCTCCCCCTATTGCTCCTGCGACCTTAGCAAAAGGATTAGGGATAAATTTCTGGTCTGTTAATTCGGGACGATTGAGATATCCACGAGCTAAACCTATCCCACCAATATGTAATTCTCCCACAATCCCTATAGGAACTGGTTGTAAGTGCGGATTAAGAATATAAATCTGAGTATTGGCAATCGGTCGGCCAATACTCACTATGGCTTTTTGACTCTCCGGCAAACAAGGCCAGTAAGTCACATCAATCGCTGCCTCAGTCGGCCCATAGAGGTTGTGAAGTTCACAGTCAAAATGCTCAAAAAAGCGTTGTGTTAGCTCTAATGGCAGAGCTTCCCCACTACAGAAAACCCGCTTGAGAGAACTACATTCTTTTAGCTCTGTTTCTTGCAGAAATACTCGCAACATCGAGGGGACAAAATGAAGGGTAGTAATTTGCTGCTCTTGTATCAATTGGATTAAATAGATACTATCTTTATGACCTTCTGGTTTAGCTACCACTAGGGTTGCACCCGCTAATAAAGGCCAAAAGAATTCCCACACTGAAACATCGAAACTAAAAGGGGTTTTTTGTAAAATGCAATCACTCTTAGTTAACTGATAAGTATCCTGCATCCACAACAAACGATTCCTAATCCCCTTATGATTATTCATCACGCCCTTAGGTTTACCTGTGGAACCGGAAGTGTAGATAACATAAGCTAAATTTTCCCCAGTTACACCACTGTCACAATTGTTCTGACTTTCTTGAGAAATTGCTGACCAATCTGTATCCAAAGCAACAACAATTCCTCGGTATTCGTCCAACAATCCCCGTAACGATTCCGCAGTAATGATCACTTTTACCCCAGTATCTTCTAATAGATAACTTAGGCGTTCTTGAGGATAATTAGGATCTAAGGGAACGTAAGCTCCTCCGGCCTTCAAAACAGCCAATAATCCTACTACCATTTCTAAGGAACGCTCCAGACAAATTCCGACTAATTCCTCTGGTTTGACTCCTAATTTCTGGAGGTAATGACCAAGTTGATTGGCTTTTTCATTTAATTCTTGATAAGTTAATTCTTGATTTTCAAAAATGACCGCCACTCTCTCAGGGTAAAGTTTGGCTTGCTCTTCAAATAGCTGATGAATCCATTGCTTTTCAGGATATTGAATGGCCGTATCATTCCAATCTCTCAGCAATTGTTCTCGTTCTGTTGTTGTTAATATATCAATTTCTGACAAATCTGTATCGGGATTACTCGTGACTGTTTCTAAGATTTTCCGGTAATGTCCTAGCATTCTCTCGACAAAATCTCTGGGAAAGTTATCTTTAATAAAAGTGACAGAAACAACCCTATCATTCGCTGCTACGGCAAAAACTAATTGAAACTTATTTAAGGAAGAAATGTCCCCACACAGGCCTTCTTTGATCACAGCAACGTCAAAAATCTTCTCTAGATTTCCTCCTCTTGCTGCCAAGGTTTTGACCAAACTATCCAGAGCATAGTTTTGATGGCGATATCCTTCTTGTAAATCTTTACGAATGATTCTTAGTAAATCTTTAAATGAACTAACATTATGTTGATTAAATCGGCAGAATATCAGGCTATCTGATTTTTCTGTATTCAAAGCTCCCGTAGCCGTTACAAACTCGACTTGAGCAGTGTATTTAAAGATTAAAACTTGGACGACCGCTAGATGAAATGCTAAGTTGTTAACGGAATTTTTTGCCGTTAAACTGTTGATTTTTTCCTGTAAATCTGTAGAAATAACTTCAATAACGCTATCTTGCTCCCCGGTTTTATTCTGACTTACATTACCAAATAGAGTAGTTACTGGGTCTATTTCTTGAAGTTGCCGAATTTGGTAATCTATTGAAATCAGATGTGCTTCCATTACTGTTCTAACCTTTTCCCTAAGTATTAGTTGATGGCGGTATTCAGAGTCATGGGGGACAATGCTTACCCGTTCCCTGTTCCCTTAAAGCAGTAATTCCTTGCTCTCACGAGTGGGATTATTGCTAGACGAACTACAGGAAACCCGACTACGGCTAAGGTCGGGGTTTCTGTCGCTTCTTCAAAATTGTTCTGAGCCTCGACATCATAGCATATTAACCGACATTCTGCACATCTTCATATACTTTTACATATTTTTACATTCCCCAGGATGTTTTGAGGAAAAACCTTCATTATAGAAACTGAGCTAAGAGGCATCTTAACCGCATTTTTCCCTCGTCTCACACTTATTTGAAATGACTATAGTATATCTCTAATTCGGGTGGCGGCTGACAGGAAATAGGGATTGTTTTGCCTGTACTGGGATGATTAAAAACGATTTGATGGGCATGGAGATAATAACCACAATCTCCCGGGATTGCATCCGGCCGCGGTAATCCCCCCACACCATACAATCGATCGCCGATTAGAGGATAGCCAAAAAAGGCCAGATGAATGCGAATTTGATGGGGTCTGCCCGTAAAAATTTCTACTTCTAATAGGGTACTATCGGGATATTTTTTTAAGACTCGACCATCACTGCGGGCCGATAACCCATCTACGACCGCACCGTAAACGTAGCCTAAAATCGGATGAGCGATTTTCCCGATCGCTTGATTAATAGTAAAATTATCTGGTATGTCGCCCCTACCCACTAAAGCTCGATATATTTTGGTAATTTTCCCCTCTCGCATCTGTTGACTCAATTTAGCTCTAGCGTACTTTGATTTCGCCATTAAGACTATGCCTGAAGTGCCGCGACCGAGACGATGAATCGGATAGGGAGTGACATCGGGATAATGCTGATGTACCAAATGGATAAGAGTATGTTCGAGAAATCCACCCCCCGCTAACACGGGTAATCCCGAAGGTTTCGCTACCACTAACACCTCGGCATCCTCGTAGAGTACCTCAAAAAAGAGCGGGACATCTGGTTCTGTCCAAGGCGGACGCTGATAGGTCAATTGCTGCCCGATTTCTAAGACTGTATCGGGGCAAGCGGGACGACCGTTGACTAGAATTGCTGCCGATAAAATGCGATCGAGCCATTCTTCTGGACTAGAATGGGAATATTTGCCCGCATAGTAGGCTAATAAGCTTAATCCTGCCTGATTTTTGCTAATTTTATCTCGATAAATCCAACCTTGATTGAGCATTGGGGAGATGGGGTGTGGGGTGTGGGGTGTGGGGAGATGGGGTGTGGGGTGTGGGGTGTGGGGGATGGGAAAAATAAATAAAAATAATCTCCTGAATACTGACTCCTGACTTCTAACCCAATGTTCGACAAAGATAAGCAAAAATTATTCATTGACTCCAAAAACTTGAGAATATTTAAATTAACATTCCGCAATATTTATAATTTCTTAATAATTAATTGAGAAATGTTTTTATTTAACAACGATGTTGCAGTGGTAACAGCGATTTGGTAGAATTTCATAGTCGGTTATTCTGTGCTTTTTTGGGCAGCAATGGTTGAAACCCTTGCCACACCTAGAGGGTAATCCTAATTAGGACGGGTAAATCAGTCAATTTCACGGGCAACGATGATCTTTTTTTTGTGTAGTTTTATTGCAAAAAAAAAGTTTTTTTGACAAAAAGCACAAAGTATGAATTATGAATTATGAAGTGGGGAGGTGGGGAGGTGGGGAATGGCTCTTCTGGTTTCTGTGTGGAAACGAGGTCTATACTGATAGAATATCCGCAAAATAGTCTTAAAAGTCTTGTCCAGTAAGCATTTCAAGATTCCATAAGCAAAAATTATCACACATCAACTAAAACCCTAACACCCTAACACCCCAACACCCTATTTCCTGACTCGGAGAATACCGACAACCGACGGCTTCAAGTGGTGAATTACTCTACGACCCAGGGAGTGATGGCGGGAGTCCAATTAGCCAATTCTGCATCGCTAAACCAGAGACTAACTTCATCTTTGGCCGTATCTGGACCATCGGAACCATGGATAAGATTGCGTCCGACACTAATGCCAAAATCACCGCGAATCGTACCCGGTTCAGCATTGAGGGGATTAGTGGCGCCAATAATTTTTCTAGCGGAGGCAATTACTCCTTCTCCTTGCCAAACCATGGCTACCACGGGGGAGGAAGTAATAAAATCGACTAAAGAAGGGAAAAAGGGTCTTTCTTTGTGAACAGCGTAGTGTTTTTCCGCTAATTCGCTAGAAACCTGCATCATTTTCAACCCAACCAGCGTAAAACCTTTAGCTTCAAAGCGTTGAATAATTTCCCCCACCAGATTGCGCTGCACACCGTCGGGTTTAATCATCAAGAAAGTGCGTTCCATACTGCCTCTTAAAATTTAGTCATAAATTGTCACAAAACCCAGATTAACCCAGAATGGCATCCCAGAGAACGGCAGAATTTTCGCTTAAATTGCTGAGTTAGCTTGCCAGAGGATTTAGCTAACCTTGGCAGGGTTTGGCCAACTTTCCCCGCAGCAATTATTACCAATTAACTGTAACAGTTTAGTTAGATGTATCTCCTGACCTATAGTCTAAATATAGTGGTAATTTAGAGAATTACTGAGAAACAAAGGATAAAAAGGCTGATTGATCCAGATAAAGAGCGGTTGTATCTCAATTTTGCCGAAATATCTATACTAATCTCCTCACTTCCCACTTCCCCTACTCCCTGCTCTCCTATACTTTTTAAACAAGATTTAGTATCACTATAGGTGGGAGAGAGTGACAAATATTAAGAGGAATCTAAAAAATGAGTCTAAAACTTTACTTTTTGCGTCATGGCGAAACCACAGCCAGTCAAACGGGTAGTTTTTGCGGTCGATTAGACTTGGAACTAACCCCAGCCGGCGATGAAATGGCCAAGGATTTCGCCCTTGCCTATCGAGATGTGCCTTGGACAGGGATCTATTCTAGTCCCCTCAAGCGCACCATGGCCACCGCCATCCCTTTAAGCGATCTCTTAGGTATTCCCATCCACAAACGGGAAGGATTAAAAGAGATTGCCTACGGCCAATGGGAGGGAAAAACCGCAGCCGAGGTTAATCGGGAGTTTCATGATGATTATGTGCGCTGGTTAGCAGATCCGGGCTGGAATTCTCCCACAGGAGGCGAAAAAGGCATCGATATCGCTCGCCGCAGTTCGGAAGTGTTAGAGGAAATCGACCATAATCACGATGATGGCCATATTTTGATCGTTTCCCATAAAGCAACGATCCGAATCGTGTTATGTTCTCTTTTAGGCATTGATATCGGCCGTTATCGCGATCGAATTGCCATGCCCGTGGCCTCGGTAACGATCGTCGAATTAGCCGAACATGGTCCCCTCTTTCAAGTTATGGGCGATCGCTCTCACCTCCGCAATGACCTGCGCTCGCGAGCGGGAACCTAACCAGTCAACAGTAACAAGGGAAGCCCCAGATTTGGTCTCCTGAAAAACTATGTGCTTGATGTTATATTTTCTGCGACACGGACAGACAGCCTATAGCAAAACGGGAGGATACTGTGGTACTCCAGAAAATGACCCCGGTTTGACTCCCGAAGGCATCGAAATGGCGGAAGAATTCGCCGATGTCTATCGTTCTTTACCTTGGCGCGCGGCCTACGTCAGTCCCCTCCAAAGAGCTATTCAAACCGCTAAACCTCTCTGTGAAGCGGTGGGACTGAAATTAGAAATCCGCCAGGGATTACAAGAGATCGGTTATGGTCTTTGGGAAGGTATGCACCCCAACGATATTGATCATCAATATCATGATCTCTATGTACGCTGGTTGACGGATCCCGCTTGGAATGCTCCCCCCAACGGGGAAAGGGGCATCGATATCGCTCGTCGTTCTGCGGCCGTTTTGGAGGAAATCGAACACACCCACAGTGAGGGCAATATCCTGATCGTTTCCCACAAGGCCACTATCCGGATCATGCTCTGTAGTCTGATGGGCATCGATGTGGGCCGTTATCGCGATCGATTTGAAATGCCCGTAGCCGCTGTCAGTATCGTCGAATTAGGCAGTCGTGGCCCCCTTTTCCATGGCATCGGTTTACGTTCCCACCTCAGTGAGTACCTGCGTTCTCTCCCTTGCACTTAATCAGTTATCAGTGACCAGTGACCAGTGACCAGTGATTCAGTTATCAGTGATCAGATGTCAGTTTTCATACTCAATCCGGTTATTAAAAACTGATTATTTATTCCCCCTTGTGCAGGAGTGCCTCTCCTGATATTTAGCCTATACTCAACGGATGGCCGTATTACTTCCCACTTGATCATTCAATCCAAGCTTTTGGTCAGTTATCAGTTATCAGTTATCAGTTATCAGTGATCAGATGTCAGTTTTCATACTCAATCCGGTTATTAAAAACTGATTATTTATTCCCCCTTGTGCAGGAGTGCCTGTCCTGATATGTAGCCTATACTCAACGGATTTAGTATCAGGTCACTGATTACTGTTTACTGGACGGCTACGCCGTGCCTTTGGCAACGCTGAAAATACTCCCCACTTCATAATTCATAATTTATGACCAAAATCCATCACTTTGAGCTATTACCTTCCACGAATACTAAAGCATGGCAATTATTAGCATCGGGGGAAAATCCGCCTTTTCTGGTGATTGCTAGTCAACAAAGTGCCGGGAGAGGACAATGGGGACGGGAATGGATTTCTGAACCGGGGGGATTATATTTATCTTTGGCGTTAAATCTTGATTTAGAGGTGGATAAATCTGCCCATCTCGTTCTCGCTACAGTTTGGGGTATCGCTCATCACCTCAATTGTCAGGAAATACCGGTTAAAATCAAATGGCCGAATGATTTAGTATTACTAGGGCGCAAACTAGGGGGAATTAACCTAGAAACCCGTATTCAGGGTCAAAACATCCCGCAAGCAGTCATCGGAGTGGGCCTCAATTGGTCTAATCCTGTCCCCCCCACGGGTATTAATTTACAAGCTTTTACTGGCAATAAAATCACCTCGATCGCTCAATTAACTTCTCTCACCAGCGATGCTATCCTATACGGCTATGAATATTACTGTCATCACGGCATAAAAGCCCTATTAGCCTCTTATTTAGAGCTTTTTGCCAATTTTGGTCAAAAGATAGCTTTCGAGGGCTATCAGGGCATAATAACGGGGGTAAGCGAACGAGGGGAATTAAAAGTTAAATTAACCTCGGACAATGCCAGTAGCGAAATCTGTCTGCCGGCCGGTAGGGTCAGTCTCGGCTATAATTGAGTCTAAATATTTTTTTGACTAAACTGTGAGAAGTGAGGCCGCCCTATGTATCCTTCATCGGTGATATTGAAACTTTTTCTAGGGAAATCCTTAAAAAAGAAGCTGAGTTTATGCAGTGGTCTCGGTTTAGTAATCAGCGGTCTGATTACTCTTGCTCCCAATGCGATCGCTAATTCCGAAACTGGCAGCGAAATCCCGGTAGTGGAAAATGCCGCCCCGACACTGAAAGCTCCCATTATCAAAGAAAATACCAATCCCGTCCCCCGTCTGGCTATCCCCGAAAACCATCAAACCGATATGCCTACCCTTGCCCCCCGGGCTGGCGGTAAAAATAATTTTATCGATACTAGAAACTTTAACCCCCCCAGTTCCGTTGTTGTCACCGAGCGCCGCAGTGGTTGCCAAACCATCGCCCAAAATGGTCAACTGGTAGGAGGTAGCTGTAATCTGGCGGCCCGGTCTTCCCGTCGTCAGCCGGTCAGCACTGTGGCCAAACCCTTACCCCCGGTTAATCTGGCCCGGGTGCGTCTCAATCCTAATCCGGCGGTGCGGGTAGGTCGGCGGCCGCAAAATCAGCCGGTTATCGCTAATAATTCCCTGCGTCGTTATGCCCCCACTCTCGTCGCTTCTAGCGCCCCGGTACATCTGGCCGCCCCGACGGTGATTCCCAGTCAGGTGGTGGCCCTCAATCCCCCGGAATGGAATGGCGTAAAATTAGCTTTGGCCCCAGTGACTCGTGCAGAAGTGGAAGCAATCAGCGAAGCGACCACCTATGAGCGGGCCACCCGTTTAAGTCCCACGGTTTCTAACCAAACTCAACGCACCGATTTACTCTTTCCCCTCGCTCTTCCCGCCCAAATTACCTCGGTTTTCGGATGGCGAAATCATCCGGTCAGCGGTAATCGGGCCATGCACGCGGGTACTGATTTAGGCGCACCGATGGGAACACCTGTATTAGCCGCCTACGCAGGGGAAGTGGCCACCGCCGACTGGTTAGGGGGTTACGGATTAACGGTGATTTTGCGTCACCTCGATGGTAGTCAAGAATCTCGTTATGCCCACCTTTCGGAAATTACCGTCAAACCGGGAGAATGGGTGGAACAGGGCGCAGTTATCGGTCGCGTGGGTAGTACGGGACTTTCTACCGGTCCGCACCTACACTTTGAATGGCGACACCTAACCGAACAGGGTTGGACCGCCGTAGATGCCGGTTTACATCTAGAATTAGCCCTCGATAATCTGGTGCAGAGAATGCAAATGGCCGCAGCCACTGACTCTAATCAGAATTGATTTGTTTTGGGTTAGAAAACGGGTTTCTCGGAGAAACCCGTTTTCTGGTTTCTCGGAGAAACCCGTTTTCTGGTTTCTCGGAGAAACCCGTTTTCTATAACATTTCGCAGTTATGGGAAACGCTGTAGCTTAGATGGTTAACCTTTCGAGCAGAGGTTGTAGGGCTTCTTCATAACTGCGCCAGCGCTCTACCGAGCGCTTATATATCGGTTGTCTTACTTGAGTAACACTGGCAGTACGCACTAAGCGATCGGTTTTATGGAACTGCATACAAGCATCATCCCATTCTAATCCGATAAAATCCAGGAGCCGAACCGTTTGCGCCGTTTGTTGAGCAACCGTTTCCTCATAGTCAATTTCCAACATGGGAACCGGTAAAACACGCCGCCAATGTTCCATAATCCGCCAATATTGCTGAATGCGTTCGGCAATATGAGTTAAGTCAAACGCCCAGCGAATAGACTTAAACTGAGTCATCCAACAGGAAACCGCCACATCCCGCACATCGCGGCGACAATGGATAATCTTGGCATTGGGAAAAGCAGTAACAATCCAGCCCAAAAGGCTGTAATTGTCGGGCATTTTATCGACAATTCTCTGGACATTCTCCCTCTCTGTCCCTGCTTTGGTGAGCAGTTGTTCTAACTGTGCCAGATGCCAATCGGCTAGGTGAAGAATCTGGGGTTGACTAAGCTGCTGGAGACAGTCCCAGACGGTTGTACTGCCGGGAGGCCCCATCAGTGCAGGTAGGCTGTTAAAGCAATTGCCGGCAAAGTTGCGCTCACCGGCCCCAAATACTTGGGGATGGCTCGCGAGAATCTGCTCCGTCAAAGTCGTGCCGCTGCGGGGCATCCCGACGATGAAAACGGGGGCGGTGGAGGGATTGCCCATCCCCTGAGTGCGCTGGAAAAATTCGGGGGTGAAGTGGGCGATTAATTGGTCGATATATTGGGCATAATCATCGGGATTGTAATCCCAACCTCGCTCCTGCTTGTGGGCGGTGTGTAGTTTGTTTGCAGCGATCGCATGGGTGGCGGCTTGGCCGTAGTTCTTACAACCGTCGTAGTAGTGGGCGAGTCCAAAATGAAGCGCCGACTGTGTGCCTTCTCTGGCCCACTTGGCCTCGAGTAATGTCTCCATCTGTTGAGCATCCTCTGGCGGCAGTTTTCCCCGCAAATTCTGGGCTAAATTGACCAGGGCGGGAATACAGTTAGGATTGACGGCCAAGGCCTCGCGGTTGGCGGCGTTGGCGCTTTCCACATCCCCGGCAGAGGCGAGAATGCTGGCTAGATGCGCCCGCAAGCCGGCATTTTCGGGCTTGAGTTCTACTGCTCGATAGGCCACCGCGACTGCCTCTTCTGCGTCGCCATCTTCCCAGAGAGCTTGGCTGAGTCCTGAATAGGCCTCGCCATAGTCGGAATGCTGCTCGATAATTTCTTGGTAGCGAGTGATGGCGGTGGCGCTATCCCCTAAGTCGAGAATTGCCCCAGCGAAGGCGCAGCGGCTATCAAGGCGATCTGGCTCAATTGCTAGGGCCCGATCGTACCAAGTGATCGCCTGTGGCAATTCGCTGACTTCCTGCCAAATTTCGCCGATCAGGGTGCAAAGCATGGCAGAATCGGGATTGAGATCGTAAGCTTTGCCATAGGCATCCATGGCCGCTTCCAACTGTCCCAAGGTGCGAAAGACGGTTCCCAAATTCATCCAGGCTTGACTATTTTTGGGTTCAGATTCGGCAGCCCGGCGGCAATATTCTAGGGCGCGTTCTGGCTGCCCGACTGCCAATAAAGTTAGTCCAAAATTGCCCATGGCGTGGGGTAAGTCGGGAGAGAGATTGAGGGCCTGTTGGTAAGCTTCGATCGCCGCATGAATCCGCCCTAATTCCCGCAAGGTATCGGCTCGGTAGGCGTGCAGTAGAGCCTGTTCTGGGGCGATCGCGATCGCCTGTTCGTAGGTTGTCAGCGCCTCCTGGTATTGCTCGGCTGCAAAGTAGGTACTGGCGAGGGTAATTAGGGCATTGGGATAGTTGGGACGCAGTTTTAAGGCTTTTTGACAGGCGGAAATTGCTTCGTTATAGCGGTGACTCTGGCGATAAGCTGCGCCTAAGTTGCACTGGTAAATTGGTTCACTGGGTTTTAATTTTACTGCTTTCTGTAATAGTCGGACGGCTCGTTCTTTTTCTCCTTGATTAAGAGCAATCAACCCTGATAAGTTGAGAGCGCCGTGATGATTAGGATTGCTGCTGAGGAGTTGATTGGCGATCGCATCCGCTTCCTGGAGGCGACCTGTCCGCAGGCGATCGAATCCAGTTTCAATGGTTATACTGGTTGTTTTGGTAGATTTAGAGCGCATAGTAGTATGGTTATAGTATAAGCCAGAAAACGGGTTTCTCCAACCCAGAAACCCGCTTTCTTCAAGAAAGCGGGTTTCTTAGAAAGCGGGTTTCTTCGCTTACTTGCGTCGTTTGATCTTAGACAACAACCCAAAACCTAGTAAACTTCCCAATCCTATGAGGCTAGAAGGTTCGGGAGTAGCAGCGGGTGGCTGTTGTGGCGCCCAGTTGGCAATTGCCCCAATCTGGGTGGGCGACAAACCCGCCAGCAAGCCAGCGGTGTCCAAGGTACTCAAGTCATTGAAAACCGAAGTACCTGCCTGGGCCTCGGCTAAACTATTGCTCAGGCTAGTGAACCACATCAGGCTCTTAGTCTCCCCAGGGGCAAGGCTCAAAGTCCAGATATCCCCAAAGAGATCCAACTCACCAATAAAGTCCTCACCCGGTACCGCCGGAGTGGAAGAGGCAAGTTGCCCCCCCGGACCAAAGCGCACGAAGGTGACAAAGGCATCCTGATTCGCTGGACCATCAGAGGTAATGAACCAACGGTCAAGAGCCGACTGGAAGGTATTGTCTCCCGTGCTGCTGTCCTCAATCTTACAATTAGCGTCACAACCCAAGTTACCGCCATAGGCGATCGCGGCTGAGAGGGGATTGGCGGTGGTGTTGGTGAAGGTGCCAAACACCCGCAGATTGGGGCCAGAAGCACTCATGAAGTAGTCCAGGCTGGTGTTGATGCCGCCAAGGTTGACGGGGCTGATGGTGTTGACGAAGGTTCCCGCCCCAGTGGTGGTCAGATCCACCTTGAAATCAGGCTGATTGAAGGCTGCTCCGTTGACGGTGATGCCAGCGAAGCTGTCGAAAGCATCACCTCGCCCGCCGTCAATAAACGCAGAACCGATGCCATAGGCAATGCTTCCTGTTGCACCGGAAAGCACGGTAAGAGGAGAATTGACTATGGAGTTGGAGATAGTAGAATATATAACCCCTCCCTGGGTCACTATCTGGGACAGAGTGACCACTGCCGCTTGTGCGGGGGCAGCCGCCAGCATCATGCCTGCACCCGCCGCTAGGGCGATGGGAGCCAGTTTCAGTTTGTCAAAGGCGCTATTTTTCAGTTTTGCATTCATGATTATTTCATCTGTACATTGGATAAAGATAAATTTGTTGGCGATTACAGCTTTTTTCAGTTGGTCCAAGACACGGCACCACCTAATCCTAAAGCTCGCTTCCAAAAGTACCCTCTCCCCCCCCCGAACTGTATCTTACGATACAGTTTTAAAAAAATCTTTAGAAAGCGGGTTTCTTTAAGAAATTTAAGAAAGCGGGTTTCTCAACATCAACTCAGAAACCCGCTTTCTCCGCTTTCTCATCATCAACCCAGAAAGCGGGTTTCTCATCATCAACTCAGAAAGCGGGTTTCTCATCAACCCAGAAAGCGGGTTTCTCAACAACCCAGAAACCCGCTTTCTCCGCTTTCTCATCATCAACTCAGAAAGCGGGTTTCTCATCAACCCAGAAACCCGCTTTCTCCGCTTTCTCATCATCAACCCAGAAAGCGGGTTTCTCATCAACTCAGAAAGCGGGTTTCTCATCATCAACTCAGAAACCCGCTTTCTCCGCTTTCTCTTAGCTTAGAATGGTAAGCCAGAGAAACCCGTTTTCTAGAGATAAGATAAATATGCCCTATCGTCATAATACTTTTGAAGTAGGACAATACTACCATATCTATAATCGCGGCAATAACCGTCAAGATATCTTCTTTGAGCGAGAAAATTATCTTTTTTTTCTGCGATTGGTGCGTAAATATCTGGTAGAAACGCTAGATGTTATTGTCTATTGCTTGATGCCCAACCACTATCACCTGTTAGTGATGCTGAAAAAAGCCGAGCTTTCTGCGGCAATGCAAGCCTTTTCTTTGTCTTATACCAAAGCCATAAATCGGCGATATGGGCGAGTTGGCTCATTGTTTCAAGGGCGGTTTCAGGCAATTCTAGTAAATGACACAGAGTATTTGTTAAATTTGTCGAGGTATATTCACTGTAATCCAGTTAAAGCGGGTTTGGTAAGTCAGCCCCAGGAATGGGAATTCTCCAGTTTTCGCGAATATGTGGGATGGCGAGAAGGAACACTACCCAATCTGGAAATTATTGTCGCGACTTTAGGCTCGATGGCTGCTTGTCGTTCATTTATGATGATGGATATAGATGTCATCTCTCCAGAGTTAAAGGGGCTGCTGTTAGATGAGTAGGTAGAAACCCAAGAAACCCGCTTTCTTTAAGAGAAACCCAAGAAACCCCAAGAAACCCGCTTTCTTTAAGAGAAACCAAGAAACCCGCTTTCTTTAAGAAAGCGGGTTTCTAATCTCTTAAACGGCTAAACTGAAAATAGCTGCTTACCTTTGGCTCTCATTTCTCAGATTGTAAAATAATGCAAATTTATCTTGACTATAGCGCCACTACCCCCACTCATCCCCAAGTAATCGAGCGGGTTGCCACTATTCTCCAGCATGATTGGGGCAATCCCTCCAGTTTACACAGTTGGGGACAGGATACGGCGACAGTCATCGAAATGGCCAGAGAACAGGTAGCAGGGTTAATTAATGCCAATCCAGACCAGATTATCTTCACTTCTGGCGGCACGGAGGCCGATAATTTAGCGATTATCGGGGTTGCTCAACAGTATAACCGCCCCCGTCATATAATTATTTCTAGTGTGGAACATTCGGCGATCGCTGAACCCTGTAAACAATTAGAGCAGCAAGGTTGGCAAATTACTCGTCTTCCCGTCAATCGTCAAGGTAGGGTAAATCCTTTAGACCTAAAAGCCGCAATTCAAAGCGATACGGTCTTAATTTCCATTATTTACGGACAAAGTGAGGTGGGAACCCTACAACCGATTGAAGAATTGGGCAGCATTGCCAGAGAAAGGGGAGTGCTTTTTCATACCGATGCGGTGCAGGTGGCGGCAAGATGCGATATTGATGTGCGGAAACTGCCCGTAGATTTATTATCTCTTTCCAGCCATAAAATTTATGGAATGCAAGGATCGGGAGCTTTATACATCAGAGCCGGTGTCGATATTTTACCATTACTGCGGGGCGGTGGTCAGGAAAAAGGTCTGCGATCGGGAACCCAAGCCGTACCAGCGATCGCAGCTTTTGGTTTAGCGGCCGAATTAGCCCAAAAAGACTTAATTAGCGAAAAAATGCGTTTAATCGCCTTGCGAGATCGATTATTTGACCTCTTAGCTGATTATCCTTATCTGCGGCCCACGGGGGACCGATTCTATCGTTTACCCCACCACGTCAGCTTTATTGTCCGTCCCGACGATGACAGTCACATCACGGGAAAACAGCTAGTTCGTCAGCTTAATTTAGCAGGAATCGGCATTAGTTCCGGATCCGCCTGTCATAGCGGCAAACTTTCCCCCAGTCCAATTTTAAAAGCTATGGGTTACAGCGATCGAGAAGCATTAGCGGGAATTCGTTTAACCCTGGGAAGGGACACCAGCGCCGCCGATATCGATTGGACGGCGCTTGTATTAAAACAAGTGATTGATCGCTGTTTATCTGCTTTAATTGTGAGCAAGAGTTAGTTTATGCCTCAAATTGTCCTTCGATCAAGATAATTTCGCCAAAATCGGGAATCCATGCCACCCAACGGCCCTGATCCTGTTCACAGAGTAGTAGTGCTTCATCAAAGCTGTAGGGAGAGGGAAGCATTCTGAGTTGTACCCATGTGTTTGCTTGGGGACAAGTAACAACGGCAGTAGTGCGAGATTGTAGTAAGGACATACACAGATTACCCTGATAATTCTGTATCTAAATTTACAAAAAAACCGATGACTGTGGGTAACTTTGTTTTAAATCTTTACATCTTTACCTTTTCAAGGGTGTGGGGTGTGGGGTTTTACCGATTTTCAGGTGTAGCTGAAATTTCCCCCCGATTACTCCAATGACCGACACTTTGTTGATTTCAAAAAAGCCTAAAGATATTATCCCACAAGGTTTTTAGATTTATTCAGCCAATCCTAGCTATGATCGTTACTGGTAAATGATAGTTAATAACTGGTAATGGTAAGTTCTTTCCCTCCCACCTATAAAATCGCCGTCATCGGTGACGTTCACGACCAATGGGAAATAGAAGATAATTTAGCACTAGAAGCTTTAAAAGTCGATTTAGCTCTATTTGTGGGCGATTTTGGCAATGAATCCCTAGAAATTGTCGGTCGGATTGCTAGTTTGTCCTTACCAAAAGCCGTTATTCTCGGTAATCATGACGCTTGGTATAGCGCCACCCCCTGGGGACGAAAACAATGTCCCTACGATCGCGATAAAGAAGATCGTGTCACCGCCCAGTTAGAATTATTAGGGGTTGCTCATGTGGGTTACTCAAAACTAGACCTACCCAGTTTACAGCTTTCGATTGTTGGGGGTCGTCCCTTTACTTGGGGGGGAGCCGAGTGGAAAAATGGAGAATTTTTGCAAGAACGCTATAATATCAGCAGTTTTGCCGAATCTACCGCCAAAATTATCGCTAATATTCAAGATACTGCCTATAATAACCTGATTTTTTTAGGTCACAATGGTCCGGCCGGACTGGGAAAGGAAGCGGAAGCTATCTGTGGTCGCGATTGGCAACCTTTGGGAGGGGACCACGGGGATCCGGATTTAGCAGCGGCCATCGAACAAGCACAGCTATTAGGAAAACAGGTTCCTCTCGTCAGTTTCGGTCATATGCACCACCGTCTCCGTCATACTACTTCCCGTTTACGCAATCCCGTGGTCACTTCCGAGATGGGAACTGTTTATCTGAATGCTGCTAGTGTCCCTCGCATTCTCCACTCTGATAGGGGTAAATCTCGCAATTTTTCCCTAGTCACTCTTGCAGAAGGTCTAGTCACAGAAGCATCTTTAATCTGGTTGAACGATAATTTTGAGATTATCAGTAATAGAAAACTCTATCACTCTGGGTCGTCAATCGATCGCCTATCTCCCCAATCTTGTTATTCTTAATTTACATCTCCCCACACCCCACTCCCCACTTCCTATAGATAGTTAATTTTTTGAGCGATTAGAGGTAAAGCAAGAGCGATAGCAACACTAACAATCATACCGATAAAAGCTTTCAAGGCATCCCCTAAAACCAGTTTACCCGTGGCGGCTAAATTAGGGTTTTCTCTGGTTAAAGTCAGAGAAATTTCTCGACCTCCTAATAAACCTAAAAATACCCAAGTGGTACTCATGGGAATATGATTATAGCCAACGAAAAACAGTAAAATTAAGCCATAAATTAAGTTAATAATTGTTGCAGAACGTGGATCATGGGCGTTAGTTTTGCTAGTGACAATTTTCTCGATTTGACCACCATGATTAATAAAAATGATGGTTTGCAGGAGTAGCATAATTGTTAGAGATAAAACTAACCATGTTGCCGCTAACTGTCTGGGAAGATAGGCGAAAATATTGGCAAAATCTTGCATTAACCATTGACTCCAGAGAAACCCAGTAGATAACCACTGTAAAACTACCCAGATTTTTTGAGGTTCTTTATTAACTGTTTCTAGGAAAAAGTTTTCTAATTGATAAATAATTCGATAGATTACTAACCCCACTATAACAGCAATAGCATAACCCCAAGCGGATTTAACTAACATTTCATCTAGAGATTGGGGAGCAAAAACTGTTAAAACTAAAAAGGTTGTACTCACAGGTATTCCCCAAGTGGTGAGAATTAAAATTGCTAAGGGAGGAACGATATAAATCCAAGTAAAAGTTTCTGGGAAGGGAATCATTTCTAGTCGATTATAGGCCACATCTCCCTGATTAATGTACCAACCAGCGATAAAAATAGAGGCTAAGATTATACTGGAATACAGCCATAAAATCCACCAGGGACGTTCTTCATTAGCACTTAAAAAAGTACCTAAAGTCTGTAGGGAATCGTTGGCAACAATTGCATAAGCTGATAGAATAAAGCCAGCAATCATAAAAAAATTACTCATAGACAAGTGAAAAAATATATCTCTTGGAAAAATCAAAAATTGTCCCAGCTAAGTAGGAGTGTTTGGCAAGAAATTCTTAGCTAATCAGGTTAACCATATTTGGGAGATAAATCCCTAATTTTGCATTAAAAAATCCCTAGCTAGATAGAAAGCAGCCAAACTACCAGAGACAGTAATTTCCTGGGGATTAATTTCCTGTAAAGGTCGAAGAATAACTTCAATTTCCTCGGTAATATCTAACTTTTGTTGACCTGTGGGGGTAGCATTAAGAGCCAAAAAAATATGAATTCTGTTAGTATCTTTAACAGGATTATCGTACAAAACAGCTAGAGGAATTAGAGAATCACTTTGATAACCAGTTTCCTCCTCGAATTCCCGAAGCGCTGCCGCAGTAATATTATCTTCACCCGCATCTACTGCTCCAGCGGGAAATTCCAATAAAATGTCCTTAACTCCGTGACGATATTGACGGACAAAAACCAAGTGATTATCCTCAGTAACTGGAACAACTAAAACAATTTCAGGACGAATATTGACAAAATAATCGTCGATAACCTGTCCAGAGGATAACTTCACCGCATCTTGACGGACTTGACACCAACGATTCTGAAAAACTAGCTCAGATTTAATAATTTGCCATTTTTTTAAATTAGTCATCGATAATCCTGTGATAATTGCAGTGAAATTACCAAACTCTTTCTCAGATAATTATAGCTATCTAGGGACTATTCCTGATAAAATTAAATTAGACCTCTTGCATAATTTTTTTATGGTATAATGGAGGGTTTTGCTTTTTTCTCGATTTTTAGATTGAAGTTGAAAAAAGAATAAAATGTGATCTTAGGTCAGGAAATCATCTATACTGCCGCTTAAATAAAGAGGTTTTGATAACCAAATTAAAGCATATCTAAAGAGTTTTGAGTTAAAAGTTAAACTTCAAGTTTTTATTCAGGACGAATGTACTGGTTAACTAATTTTTTGGGGAAAATTAGTTAACCCATCATTATAACATATAATTAATTTGCATCCCGGTCATATTGCCAAAGCGGAAAGAAAACTCAAGGAACATCTTAAACTCGTGGATGTGGTCTTAGAAGTGCGCGATGCTCGCATTCCCTTAGCTTCCCATCATCCGCAGGTGGACGATTGGATTGGCAATAAACCGCGCTTATTAATCTTAAATCGTCTCGATATGATTCCCGAATCTGCCCATCAACAATGGGTAACATGGTTTAAAAGTCAAGGAAAAACCGTCTATTTTACTAACGCTAAACAGGGAGAAAGAGTTAAAGCAATTATCAAAGCGGCGGAAAAAATTGGCGATGAAATTAACCAAAAACGCCAACTGAGAGGAATGTTACCGCGTCCAGTGCGTGCCGTGGTGATTGGGTTTCCCAATGTGGGCAAATCTGCCCTGATTAACCGTTTATTGGGGCGAAAAGTCGTCGCCAGCGCCCGCAGGGCCGGAGTAACGCGACAATTACAATGGGTACGAATTTCTGACACCTTAGAATTATTAGACGCGCCAGGGGTGATTCCTTCCCGTTTAGAAAATCAAAAGGATGCGGTGAAATTAGCTATCTGTGAGGATATTGGCGATGCTGGTTATGATAACCAAAGGATAGCGGCGGCTTTTGTCGATTTATTAATAGAATTACAGTATGAAGGACTTTTACAATCTCGTTACGGGTTGAATACTCTAGACATGACTGGGGAAGATTTTATCGAAAAATTGGCCAATCTCAAATATCAAGAAGATAAAGAAAGGGCAGCCATGCAGTTACTCAATGATTTTCGGAAGGGAATAATCGGGGCTATCCCCTTAGAATTGCCCCCTTCCTCTTGAAATCGCCTGTTTTTAACTCAATTTGGTCAATAGTCGCTGCGGCTGGGGCAGTTAATTCCCGAATTTGTCGCCATTACCGTTTTCACTGAGTTGCAGATAAGATGAAAGAAATCAGCAATTCTCATTTTGAGAAAAATGATCGATTAACCCCTATTGCAAACCTCAAAATTTAGTACAAAAGAATTATGTAGTTAGCTATAGGGCGATCGCTAAAAAGAAAAATTGACCCGATTTATAGCAATTCCCATAGTTGTGAGGTACAAAGTCTTAGGTTCTTGGTGTACCTCATGAGATTGGGAAACGCTATATTATCAAAATCAAAATTTATGATTGTTGTCCGTTAAGATAAAATTAATAGCGTGGGTAGTGATCCGATAGTAGTGCCGTAGCTCTCTTGCTTATCTAGCCTGAGTTGTGTAGAATATTGACTAATAAAAATAATTACCTGATCAATGTCAAGAATTTGCTTTTTATGATTG
>SFAU01000200.1 GCA_007096045.1 Microcystis novacekii Mn_MB_F_20050700_S1
GGCATTCGTTTTCAATTAGCTCAACCGGAGTTACTCTTGTATTATCCCGATGGTCAACCTTTCACCAGTTACAACGAAGAACGGCAACGGGCCGAAACGGAACGGCAACGGGCCGAAACAGAACGACAACGGGCCGAAACAGAACGACAACGGGCCGAAGCGGAAAGTCAACGGGCTGAACGATTGGCGGCAAAACTGCGGGAATTAAATATTAATCCCGAAGAAATTTAAAAAAAATTATCGGTACAATGAAAGTAGATAAATATCAAGTCCTCTAGCTAGAGTCGCAACAGTAAGCCCAGAAAAAATGCGCCAGGGCAGGGTTGACTAAATCGACGAAGCAATCGCTAAATAGGAGTAATTTCCGTCCACTTCTCCCCAATCCTGAACAGGAGAGACAGAACCGAAGAATTTCTATAAAATTTCGGTAAGGGTGGAAAGATCAAGTAAGTTAGCGTTAGGGCTTAATCTTCGCCACGGAAAGGTAGAACTATGACAGTTTGTGAATATCGGCCAGGTTTAGAAGGAATTCCCGCCGCCCAATCGAGTATCAGCTTTGTGGATGGGCAAAGGGGAATCTTAGAGTATCGGGGCATTCGGATTGAGGAACTCGCCGAAAAAAGTACCTTCCTCGAAACCGCCTATCTCCTTATCTGGGGTGTTCTGCCCACGGCGGCGGAACTGGAAGAATTTGCCGATGAAATCCGTTCTCATCGACGCATCAAGTACCGTATCGAAGACATGATGAAATGCTTCCCCGAAAAAGGCCATCCCATGGATGCGCTACAAACTTCGGCGGCGGCTTTAGGGTTGTACTATGCCCGTCGGGCCTTGGATAATCCCGAATATATCCGTCAGGCAGTAGTGCGGCTATTAGCGAAAATCCCCACCATGGTGGCGGCTTTTCAATTGATTCGCAAAGGTAATCATCCTATTCAGCCCAATGATAGTCTTGATTATGCTGCCAATTTCCTCTATATGTTGACGGAAAAACGACCGACGGATTTAGCGGCGAAAGTTTTCGATGTCTGTTTGACTCTCCACGCCGAACATACCATGAATGCCTCGACTTTTTCGGCCATGGTGACGGCTTCCACTTTAACCGACCCCTACGGTGTCATCGCTTCAGCAGTGGGAACTCTCGCCGGCCCCCTCCACGGTGGGGCAAACGAGGAAGTATTGTTAATGTTAGAGGAAATCGGTTCGGTGGCTAATGTTCGTCCCTATGTGGAAAAATGTATCGCCAATAAACAAAAAGTTATGGGTTTTGGACACCGGGTATATAAAGTTAAGGATCCCCGGGCGACGATTCTACAAAACCTGGCCGAACAATTATTCGCGGAATTAGGTTCCGATGAATACTACGATATCGCCCTAGAATTAGAACAAGCAGTGGTGGATATCTACGGTGAAAAAGGTATCTATGCTAATGTGGATTTCTATTCGGGATTGGTCTATCGGAAATTAGGCATCCCCAGTGATTTATTTACCCCGATTTTTGCCATCTCCCGGGTGGCCGGTTGGTTAGCCCACTGGAAAGAACAATTAAATGCTAACCGCATTTTCCGTCCTACCCAAATCTACACCGGAGAACACGAAGTCCCCTATACACCGATCGAACAACGTTCTTAGATTTTATCTGGCATTCTTGATAGAAACACGATTTCTCGCCTTTGTCAATCTCACCTAGGCGAGATTTTTTGTGTAATTTCCTGTTATATTGATGGGACAAGAAAACTAGGCTGTTGACTATCTGCCTTTTTAGAGGGGAAAAGTTCAGGCAGTTTCTGTGTCAGCAATGTTGGCAGAAAATCAACTTTTTCTCTTTGAGAGCATTGGAAGTGGGAATTGGGAAGTGGGGAGTTTTCTCAGTAAACAGTAATCAGTGAACTGAAAACCCACATCTGATAACTGATCACTGATCACTGATTCAAGAGGGCAATTGTTTAAAATCAAAATTTGTGTCTTTCCCCTTGACAGATGGTTCGGTTTGTGCTAGGCGATTAGCCATTTGTACCAGATCCACTCCGGTAGCTTGACGCAATTGTTCGGCAAAGGCAGTCATTTTCGGGACAAGATTACCATCACCCCCGTCCACTACCGTCACCGTTTGTACCTGCACTTCTGGCACACTGGCGGCCATTAATTTGAGCAATAACTCCAATTTTTGGTATAAAAAGATGTTTTTAGCGTTATTTCCTGCTCCTTGCCAAGAAGCAGCCAGTTTTTTGGTTCCTTCCGCTTGCGCTTTCCCCTGTTCGATAATTTTGGCCGCTTCCCCCCGGGCTTTTGCGATCGCTTGTTGACATTCGGCCTCGGCAGGTGCGATCACATCTGCTTGTAATTGCTGTTTCACCTGCTTAATTCGGGCAGTTTGTACCGCCACTTCGGCCTGTACTTTAGCTAAATCGGACATCACCACCGATTCTACCTCAGCAATCATGGCGCCGCGCTTAGTTTGAGTATCGCGCACCCGTTTTTCCGCGTCAGCTTTGGCTATTTCTAAATCTTTTTGGATACGACGCAAAGCGGTGAGGCGTTGATTCTCGGAATCTTTGATAATCGACATTTTTCGGGCTTTTGCTTCTGCTATCCGGGCATCTCTCTGTAATTCGGCTTTCTGCTTCCGTCCGATCGAATCGAGATAACGCACCTCATCGGAAATATTTTGGATCTGCAAACTATCCAAAACCAAACCCAATTTTTCCAGATCCTGTTCCGCTTCTTCCAAGAGACTTTTAGCAAAAGCGATCTGATCAGAGTTCGCTTGTTCTGGGGTTAAATTCGCCAAGACACCGCGCAAATTGCCCTCTAGGGTTTCTTTAGCCAATTGTTCAATTTCCTTGCGTTTCTTGCCCAATAAACGCTCGATCGCATTGTGAATAATTGGTTCTTCCCCGGCAATTTTAATATTCGCCACCCCAGTGACGATCAACGGCACACCGCCCTTAGAATAGGCATTAACCACCCTGAGATCGATGATCATGTTGGTCAGGTCCATTCGATACACTTGTTCTAGCATAGGTAAACGAATACTGCTGCCCCCTTTTACCAAACGATAACCGATGGTTTTGCCCGTGGCCGTGGGACGACGACTACCGGCAAAAATTAAAACTTCACTCGGTTGACAGATGTGGTAGTAGTTACGGATGACCAATAAACCCGCACCTGTCCCTAAACCGAAAACTCCCAGTAAAACAGCGATAATTTCCATAGATTTTATTACGGTCGATGCTCGGATCAAATTAACTAAATTGTATCCGTCAATTTCCAAACTTGACAGACCAGTAGTCTAGTAGGGTGTAGGTACATCGAAAATTAAAATAAGTAATGATAGAGTAAAATCCCCTAGTTTTATCTTGACTTCAATCAAATTGGAGCTAAAATCTACACATAACTTTATTCGTAGAGCAAATTATTCAATGTATGAATAATCTCAAAAAATCTCTCGGCATTTGTTGACCGTCGCTTCTTCTGCTGTGGGTATCCCCGAACCTACGAGTGTTCTTGGTTGTATCACACTAGGGGGTTTAATGCTAGGGGGTGCTGTCCGCAAAGCGAGAAAATAATGTCCCAGAGAGAGGAGGCGCGGGTTTCCTCTCTCTTTTTTGGGGGGTTTTCGAGCCTTCAGGTTTCAGGATCTATCCCTAATTCCCGCAATCGTGCCGCTAGTTGTTCTGCTCGTTGTTTAGCCGCAGAAGCCTCTTGTTTAGCCGCAGAAGCCTCTTGTTTAGCCGCAGAAGCCTCTTGTTTCGCCGCAATTAACTCCTCATCGGCAAGGGGAATCAACTCTCCCTCCAGCGTCAACCAGCGTAACCATAGCCGCTCAATCCCCCGATAGGAACCTTGCCACAAACCCAAGCTCAATTCCAGTGGCGGAATCGGTAAGCGTCCCTCCACTAAAGCTACGGGTTGGTAATAACCACCTACCAGTTCAAACGCTTGCAGTTGGTTAGTATAGCGACTGAAAACCACATAGTAGGGAATCCGCAGAATCTGTTCATAAACTGTCCACTTAGTTGGCGGTTCCCCGGGTTGACGTAGTTCTTGTCCTAAATCTTGATTTTCCGTACCTGGAGACAATAATTCCACCACAATCGTCGGAGAAACCCCTTCCTGCCAAATCACATAGCT
>SFAU01000201.1 GCA_007096045.1 Microcystis novacekii Mn_MB_F_20050700_S1
TCTTAGCCGTATTTATGGCGGGGTTCACGTCCGGGAAGCTTGTATTGATTCTTTGAACATGGGGTTAGCTGTTGGCAATTTTGTTGCGGCAAATTTCTTTCAGCCGCCTCAGCCGCCTGCCTAATATCTGAACTTCTGAAGCAGGAAGCTCTCAACGACCTTGAGAGTAGTTCACGGAGAGCCACTATACTGTTGAGATGGCTCTCCTCCTTTTTGGATATTATTTCTAGGGACAAACTACTGTACACTTGTTGGGAGCAGCTCACAAAAGACTGTCTGTTAAGAAATTCCATGACTTTAGTGATGAAAGAGGGGAAGGGGTTCAAGATGGTAGATAGGTAATGAGTAGTAATTTCCTAGAATCCATGACAGTCAAAAATCTCCAGTATGCTTATTTTCCCGGTTGTGTCGCCCAAGGTGCCTGTCGGGAACTATATTTATCCACGGCGGCCCTGACGGAAGCTTTGGGGATTAATTTAGTCGAACTCAAAAAAGCTGCCTGTTGTGGTTCGGGAACCTATAAGGAAGATTCGCAACTATTGGAAGATACCGTCAATGCGCGCAATATTGCCCTAGCGGAAGCCCTCAATTTACCCCTGTTGACTCACTGTAGCACCTGTCAAGGGGTGATCGGTCATGTGGATGAGCGCTTGAAGGAAGCAAAGCATAATAATCCCAATTATGTTGAGGAAGTTAATAATTATTTACAGAAAGAACATTGTTCCCCCTACCAAGGAACGACAACAGTTAAGCACCTACTCTGGGCAATTGTCGGCGATTATGGCCTAGATAATTTGGCAGCCAAGGTGGTTCGTCCCTTATCAGGGTTAAATTGTGCCAGTTTTTATGGTTGTTATCTCTTGCGGGCCCAGGATACTCTTCCCTACGATAATCCCTTTCAGCCGGAATCCCTAGAAAATGTCTTTCGGACCGTGGGAGCAAATCCGATTTATTATCAAGGACGCACTCAATGCTGTGGTTGGCCCCTGTCCAGTTATGCCACCACCCAATCGTTCCAAATGGCAGGAAAACACATTTTAGAGGCGATGGCAGCGGGGGCCGATTGTTTAGTTACCCCTTGTCCTTTATGCCATCTTAATCTTGATTCCCGACAACCGGAAGTGGCAAAAGCGATCGATCGAAGTTTAGGTTTACCTGTATTACATTTTTCCCAATTAGTCGCTTTAGCGGTGGGAGTGAGTCCCGATCATTTAGGATTAGATCGACACATCGTTTCAACGAAATCCCTGTTAAAGAAATTGGGGTTTTAGGACAGGACTCAATCAGGAGTATTAGCAATGGATTGGTTAAAAAGAATTTTTGGCTTAGATAAACCGGCCGATGCCGCTAGTGCGATCGCAGGAAAGGCCGCTGCTGCCGGTATTCCCCCCGAAAGAGTCGGATTAGATGGAAAATACGACGAAAGCGGACTAGCTAAACGAGTAGTTTTAGCTTTTGACGAAACACCGGATTTAGCTGATGAAGACAAATTGTGGGTCGCTCAAACTAGCAGTAAAGTTGTACTTAAAGGCAAGGTTTCCAATCAGGCGAATTTAAATAAAATGGTAGCAATTGCCAGTAAAGTCCATGGGGCAACCAGCGTCGATACCAGTCAAGTAACTATTGGGTGAAGTCGAACGGCTATATTCCCAGGGAAAATTAACCACTAAAACCCAGAGGATTTTTGCTAGGGCGGATAACTCCAAGACTGGCAATCGCCCCCCAGCCGGCTGCGGTAAAATGGGAGGGATAGATACAACTCAGGAGAAAAGACCCCAGTGCCGTACAACCCCGCAGAAATCGAACAGAAATGGCAGAAGATTTGGCAGCAAATGGGATTGGACAAAACCCCAGAAAACGCCGATAAACCGAAATTTTACGCCCTCTCCATGTTCCCCTATCCATCGGGCAACCTGCACATGGGTCACGTTCGTAACTATACTATCACCGATGTGATTGCCCGTCTGAAAAGAATGCAGGGTTATCGCGTGCTGCATCCCATGGGGTGGGATGCTTTCGGATTACCGGCAGAAAATGCCGCCATTGAAAGGGGAGTTCCTCCGGCAAAATGGACTGATCAAAATATTGCCCAGATGAAACGGCAATTACAACAGTTAGGATTATCTATCGATTGGGAAAGAGAAGTTGCCACCTGTTCCCCGGAATATTATCGTTGGACCCAATGGCTATTTTTACAGTTTTTTGAATCGGGATTAGCCTACCAAAAAGAAGCGGCAGTGAATTGGGATCCTATCGATCAAACTGTCTTGGCCAATGAACAGGTAGATAGTGAAGGAAAATCTTGGCGATCGGGTGCTAAAGTAGAAAGAAAGTTACTCCGGCAATGGTTTCTAAAAATCACCGATTATGCCGAACAATTACTCACTGATTTAGATAAACTTACCGGTTGGCCGGAACGGGTTAAAACCATGCAGTCCAACTGGATTGGTAAATCGGTAGGTGCTTATTTAGAATTTCCTCTTGTTAATTCCACAGAAAAAATTGCCGTTTTTACCACTCGTCCCGATACGGTTTATGGAGTCACTTATGTGGTACTTGCTCCCGAACATCCCTTAACTTTACAAGTTACCACTCCCGAACAAAAATCGGCCGTAGAAACTTTTATTCAAGAGATAGCCAGCGAAAGCGAATTAGAAAGAACCGCCGAAGATAAACCCAAACGCGGTATTAAAACTGGAGGACTGGCAATTAATCCTTTTACCGGTGAAGAAATTCCGATTTTAATTGCTGATTATGTCCTCTACGAATACGGCACTGGTGCAGTGATGGGAGTCCCGGCTCACGACAGTCGCGATTTTAAATTTGCTCGGGAAAATAACCTGCCAATTAAGATAGTTATTACTCCAGAAAGTGGCGAAATTGAGTTAAAAGAGGCCTATACAGAAGCGGGAATTATGATTAATTCCGCTCAATTTAATGGACTGAATTCTACAGCAGGAAAAACCGCTATTATTGATTATGCCACTGCCCAAGGTTACGGCAAAGCTAGAATACAATATCGCCTCCGGGATTGGTTAATTTCCCGTCAAAGATATTGGGGTTGTCCGATTCCAGTTATCCACTGTCCTCACTGTGGAACCGTGCCAGTACCTATCGATAATTTACCAGTTACTTTACCGGAAAATGTCGAATTTAGCGGTCGAGGTGCTTCCCCTTTAGCTAAGTTAGAAGACTGGGTAAATGTGGATTGTCCTCGCTGTGGCACTCCCGCAAAACGGGAAACGGACACCATGGATACTTTCATTGATTCTAGTTGGTATTTCCTCCGTTATACCGATGCTAAAAATGAAGATATACCCTTTCAATTTGAGAAGGTTAATGATTGGATGCCTGTAGATCAATACGTCGGAGGAATCGAACACGCTATCCTACATTTACTCTATTCTCGTTTCTTTACCAAAGTTTTAAGAGACCGAGGTTTAGTTAATGTCGATGAACCTTTTAACCGTCTATTAACCCAGGGAATGGTACAGGGATTAACCTACAAAAATCCCGAAACGGGCAAATATGTCCCCGCAGAAAATGTTATCTATAAAGAGGATAAATATTACGATAAAGACACGGGAGAAGTTCTTTCTTTCTTCTTTGAAAAAATGTCCAAGTCGAAATATAACGGCGTTGATCCTCTGAAAGTCCTGGAAAAATATGGGGCCGATACTGCCCGAATGTTTATACTTTTTACTGCACCCCCAGAAAAAGATTTACAGTGGGAAGATGCAGGGGTAGAAGGACAATTTCGCTTTCTTAATCGGGTGTGGCGTTTAGTCAGCGAATATATTGAAAATAAACCCAAGCAAGTCAAAAAAATAGAGACTTTCTCGAAAACTGACAAGGATTTAAGACGGGCAATTCACACCGCTATTAAAGAAATCTCCGAGGATTTAGAAGGAGATTATCAATTTAATACCGCCATTTCCGAATTGATGAAACTCAGTAACGCTTTAGGGGATAATAAGTGTTTTGCATCCCCCATTTATCGGGAAGGAATCGAAACCCTATTAATCTTACTTTCTCTTTTTGCTCCCCATCTTAGCGAAGAATTATGGCAAGCTTTAGGTTATAGCCAATCAATTCACCTGCAACCCTGGCCAAAAGTTGATCCCACTGCCCTGATTGTGGACGAGATTACCCTTGTCATCCAAATTTTGGGAAAAACCAGAGGCACGATACAAGTTCCCGCTAGTGCCGATAAAAGCACCTTAGAAACCCTCGCTCTGGAATCAGAAATCGCCCAACGTTATTTAGAGGGTAAGGAAATCAAAAAAGTGATTGTTGTTCCGGGCAAATTAGTTAATTTTGTCGTGGGTTAAATGACAGCAATTATCACAATGGTAGGGAATTAAGAACCTTTTCAGTTATCACAGAAAACGGGTTTCTCGGAGAAACCCGTTTTCTGCTCATGCACTCATGCAAAAAGGGGAATAAATAATCAGTCTTTAATAACCAGATTTAGTAGAGAGCATCTCACTTGTGCAATGAGTATTAATGCTTATAGCCGTCAAAAACTAGAAAATCTTCAACTTGATCACAAAGAGAAATGAGATTATAATAGTTATGACTTACGATTCAGAATATATCTCGATATTGAAGGTTTAATATGAAAGAATTAAAATCTTTAAATAACAACAGATTAAGCTGGTTTGAATCAGGTAAATCAATAGAATATATTACCAAATACTTAGAAGAAGCTAATCAAAAAATTCGCATTGCCACAGGCTTTTTTACGATTAAAGGTTGGAATTTAGTTCGGGGTTATACTACAGGAAAACAAACCTATATTTTGGTAGGTTTAGATGATCCAGGAGAGCAAAGGGCAAGGATGGCATTAATTCAAGAAATAATGAGAGATGTGCGTATAGGATTAGACAGAGATAGAAGAAAATCAGTTCTTGATATTATAGAAAAAATACAATCAAATCAGTTTGGAATTGTAGATGCCAGAGCCAAAGATCATCATAATAAACTTTACATCTGTGATGAAAAAGCGGCAATTCAAACTTCGTCAAATTTAACTGGTAAAGGATTAAGAGAACAAGTTGAAGGTGGTAATATTATCATTGATAAAACAGAGGTTCTCGCATTAGTTAAAGAATTTGATGATTATTTTACTGAGGCTAAAGATTTAACTCGATAACTATTAGAAATTTTACTAAAATGGTTACAGTTTGCCGCACCTTGGGACATTTATCTCAAAAGTATGTTGATTTTTGAAAATATCCAGCCTCCCAAAACTAGATATTCTAAAAAGCCAGTTTCGTACCAAATTGACATGATTGCCCAAACTTTACGACAGATCAAAAACTTTGATGGCTCAATGCTAGTCGCTTCAACTGGACTAGGCAAAACTGTTGTAGCGGTTCATGTAGCTCTTCATTTACGAGATGAAGATTTAATTGATAATATCATGGTTATTGGACCTAAGACCGTCCGCAGCAATTGGCAAAAAGAAATGCGGGAAGCAGGATTACCCTGTGATTATTTTGTGCGACAAACTTTTGATAGAAAAGATGCTAAACAAGATCATGCCTTGGAATTATTTGAATATATTTTAGAAGATATTGCAAATCGGCGTTGGTTATTGATTATTGATGAAAGTCAAGAATTTAGAAATCGATTTAAACAAGATTTATTTAATATGACTAAAAAACCAAAAGAAAGATTAGCTTTTATCAAACTTAGAGAATTAGTAAAAAAGGGTAATCTTAAAGTTTTACTTTTAACTGGTTCACCTTATGCTAAAGATATTGAGAATATCAATAATCAACTTTATCTACTTCCTCACACTTGCGAAAGTAAACCTCATGAACTTGACTATTTCTTGGAAAATTTACCAGAATATAATCATTTATTTAGAGAAGAAAAAAAAGATATTAATGCTTGGTGTATCAACGATATAGATGAATTTATTAATCTTTCTGTAGCTAGTCAATTAACAACTCCTCACGTTGCTAAGTATTATGGACAAAAGCAAGAATCGGAAACCTATATTAATTTTGGTGAAGAAAAGCATTATGTGCCAAATTTAATTCTTCACAGTATTAATTTTTCTCTTATTTTTCAAAACGAATTGACTGAAGCAATAGTCAAAGGCTACTTTAACCTTAAATCTAAAAATATCATGTTTAAAGATTTATTTAATCGTTCAGTTAAAATTGCATGGGCAAGTTCGCCCCTCTCACTTCAAGGAGTTTTAGAAAGTATTGCTGATACTCCTGGTGGGGAGAATAGCTATCAGTTTGAGAAACTTGAATTTATGTTTTCTCGTGAAGATAGAGAAAAATTTTTAAGACCTATTATTGCTGAACTGAAACGAATCAATCAGAACCTTAATCAGAACCTTGATCTAAAAGTTAAAATTTTATCTGCTCTTATCAAAGAGGAGGTATTACAAAATCAGCAAAAAGTAATTATTTTTTGTGAAAGAAGGGCTACAGTTGTTTATCTTTCTCAGCACTTTAAAAAGAATTTTCCCTCTTTAAAAATTGCATATACTATCGAGCAAAGCGAAGATGAAAAAAAATATGAGATGAAGGATAGTAGCGAGATTGAACAATTAATTAAACAATTTGCTCCTCACTCCAATAAAACAACCGAGAAATTTGCCGAAAATTATGATATTTTTATTTCGACTGATGCCCATGGTGTTGGTGTCAATATGCAAGATGCTTCAGTAGTTATTAATTATGATATTGATTGGACTCCGATCGCACCAGTTCAAAGGGCTGGAAGAATTTTACGCTTTTGGCATTCACCTCGCACTGTTCACATTTATACTTTTGTGCCAACACTTACTGAAAAGAATAGTAACACTGAACTAAATTATGATTTAGTGGAAATTCAAAAACGATGGAAAAATTTAATGTCTCGTCATCAAGAATCAAAAAAAGTAATTGATTTACCTGTTTTAACTATTGCAGAAACTCAAGAAATCAATATTCCTGAAATGGCATCTCAAGTGATGATTGAATCTGGAGAAATTAATCTTAATGCTTTAGCAGATTTAGATATTTCTCCTTATTATCAACATACAGCAAAACTTCAACTTAATCGTGATTACGCAAAAACCTTATCTGATGATTTGATTAGTGCTAAAATATATTCAGAAAAACATCCCTTACTTTATCTATTAGTTTTTCATAAACAAAATTATCACGGAATTTTTTATAATCCTGTTACTAAACAATTAGTTGAACCTGATATTGTTAAAATTTTAGATAAAATTGCCTGTGAAGAAAGTACGCCAGCCGCTAATGTTGACCATGATTTTATTGAAAATTTAAGTGATATTTGTCTTCAGTATTGGTGTCAAAAAAATAAAGTTTTAGCCGATGATGTTGAGCGAATTTGTGCATTATATTTAAAGCCTGAAAATGAAGATGATGATCTCAAATTACTTTTAAATTCAATCAATACTTAATAAGTGCGATCGCCGATCTTGTAGGGTGCGTTAATGAAATGTAACGCACCTTATCTAATGTTCAAAATTCGTGCGTTACGCTGACGCTAACACACCCTACTGGGCTGTTTCACCCGATCTTGTAGGGTGCGAATGAAATGTAACGCACCTTATCTAATGTTCAAAATTCGTGCGTTACGCTGACGCTAACACACCCTACTGGACTGTTTCAGTCTTGGACTTCCTTAAATTAGGAATTAGGAATTAGGGGTTAGGGATCTCCTTGTTGCAAGCGGGCGAAGCATTCGGATAAAAAATCTAGGATTTCAGTGCGATCGCCGATCTTGTAGGGTGCGTTAATGAAATGTAACGCACCTTAATATAATGTTCAAAATTCGTGCGTTACTGGACTGTTTCAGCTAATTTGGTGTATTAGTGTGATCGCCGATCTTGTAGGGTGCGTTAATGAAATGTAACGCACCTTATCTAATGTTCAAAATTCGTGCGTTACGCTGACGCTAATACCATTTTTCTTTATTCTTGGCAGGTATCTTACCCCCCCTTGCCCCCCCGACGTCGGGGGGGTTGGGGGGGTGGGGGGTTAGGGGTGAGGGCGATTAACCATCTCTGCCATTACTTATGAAAAATGGTATAACACACCCTACTGGACTGTTTCAGTCTTGGACTTCCTTAAATTAGGAATTAGGAATTAGGGGTTAGGGATCTCCTTGTTGCAAGCGGGTGAAGCATTCGGATAGAAAATCTAGGATTTCAGCAATGGGTTATTGTCCGAATGCTTCGCCCCTACGGGTTATTCGTCCCCACAGGTTATTTGCCCCTATATTCGTTTGAATTTATTAAGATTGTTTTCGTCTTGTTCCCAATTTCGCGGATTGTCAAGAATGTATTGCCTGATTTTTTGATAAGAATCTTCATTGCGAATGATATGTTCATAATAATTGCGCTGCCAAACTTTCAGTCACTCGCCACATAAACGATTGATTTTACGAGTAGAGATTGATTTGAAATTCTGAACAATAGCACCCAAAGATTCCGGCATTGTACCGCGAGAATATTGAGAATCCTATTCGGTCTTTTCCATATCCTGATTTTGTATTACTATAATTCCATGAATATGATTGGGCATAACAATAAAAGCATCTAGTTCAATAAATTTAAAATTTAGAGGTAGTCTATACCATACTGTTTCAATAGTATTACCAAGTAAATTTTGCTCCATATTTACTTCAACAATTTCACCAAATAAATACTGCTTCTGATAAGAACAAATTGTAAGATAATAAGCTCCATTAAGTCTATAATCATAGCCTTTCAAGCGAATAGATTGTCGATGTTTTTTCGGTTCATTCATAGCGTGGCGGATGGTGGTGCTTGATTCAGTTATAGGCGATTCATCGGCAATCATCAAGAGTTGGGGATTGGTGGTAAGATTGTCAGAAAAGCGATCGCACTGTATAATCTTGATTAATATATAAGCTAATTCTACTCACTTGAACTAAATCATCATGAATCAAAAACCGTACCAAGTAGAAGCATTTTGGGATCGAGAGGCGCAAGTGTGGGTAGCAGAGAGTGAAGATATTCCGGGATTAGTCACCGAAGCTGATACCATCGAAGCTTTAACAGCTAAATTACGACAGATGATTCCAGAATTATTACAACTCAATCATCTAATTACTATTGAACCTCAAGCAGCGATAATTTTTGAACTCATTAGTCATCGTCAAGAATCAATTGAGTGCGGTGTTTAGATGGCTACTTCTTTAACATCTGCATTAAAAAAACTGCTCTCAGCAGCTGGATGTTATTTTTAACGTCAAGGTAAAGGAGATCATGAAATTTGGTATAGTCCTCTGACAGAAAGAAGATTTGTAGTTGATAATACTATTAAATCACGCCATACTGCTAATGCAGTTTTGAAACAAGCCGGATTATCTAAATCCTTTTGAACGCTGTATAATCTTCATCCATACATAAGCTAATTCGACGGCGATCATCAAGGGTTGGGGATTAGTGGTAAGATTGTCAAAAAGGCGATCGCACTGTAGAATCTTTATTCATATATCAGCTAATTCAACTTCTACATAACAAGATTCGATCCCTTGATTTAATTCCGCAGCAACTTCTAAATAAGACTGAATTGCATCTTGAATATTATTGAGTGCTTCTTCTTTAGTTGTACCTTGAGAAGCACAGCCAGGTAAACTAGGACACCAAACGGCGTATCCCTCTTCTGATTGCTTGAGATTGACTTGATATTGCATATTTTTAAGATCATCCCGTCCTTAATAAAAATTTGGGCAAAACTATTATTAGTATAACATCACCTAAGCATTGCGCTACGGCTACCATTACCTCACCCAACCCCTCATCCAGCAATTCCTGATTTTTCTGCAAAATTCGGGGTTTATCGCCATCATTGCAGGATGATAGCCAAGAAAAATCATAATCAATCAAATAATCGTCTGTACTGTGATTTAAATGATTGAATGAAAACTATGATTGTCAAGATTATGCTTGAATGAGGACTATAATAGTGCGATTATTACAATTATATCCCAGGAATAATAAGCTTTTACGCATTTAAGTTACATTGACAGCATTACCCTTATTTTTAAGCTTTCTACTCCATTTAATAATCAATCCCCCTTCATTTAAAAGCTGATTGACTACTTTTTCCAGTTC
>SFAU01000202.1 GCA_007096045.1 Microcystis novacekii Mn_MB_F_20050700_S1
TTATTAGTCATGTAATATCATCTTAACTAATCGGAGCGATGAATGACTACTCTTATCTATTATATTCTGAAAAGTCGGTTTTGGCAACGGATTGTTATGACCTCACCCCCTTAACCTACAGCGATTGCCAAATTCGCCCAAAATCCATCAGATTGAGCTAAATCGAAGAAACTATCGTCAACAGCAGGAATAATCGGCCAAAGGATAGAAGTCATGACATTGACCTAGAAAGATTACTGCGGCTATTTTGTGGCAACAATCCCCAATTTTTCAAGGGTGCTATCACAAAAATTAACATTTATTACAAGAAAACGGGTTTCTCAAAGAAAACGGGTTTTCTAAATAGTTTCTCAAAGAAACCCGTTTTCTCTGTTGAGAATGAAGCTTATCTCTCAATTACCCCCTCTCCATGAAAATTTTAGCGGGTGATGGCGAGGGAGATAATTTCCGCGTTAACCTTTCTCTTTCAGCTAAAACCCCTCCAAAGCAATCTTACCCCTTGGAAGTCCAGAAAACGGGTTTCTCGAAGAAACCCGTTTTCTAAATAAAGGCAATCACTCTCCCCAATTCATAATTCATAATTCCCCTCTCCTCTATCATACTTTGTGCTTTTTGTCAAAAAAACTTTTTTTTTGCAATAAAACTACACAAAAAAAAGATCATCGTTATGGGTGAAATTGACTGATTTACCCGTCTTAATTAGGATCACCTTCTAGGTGTGGCAAGGGTTTCAACCATTACTGCCCAAAAAAGCACAGAATAACCCACTATGAAATTATGTCAAATCGCTGTAACTATTGCAATATCGTTGTTAAATAAAAATCTTTCTCAATTAATTCTTAAGAATTTGTAAATATTGCGGAATGTTAATTTAAATATTCTCAAGTTTTTGCAGTCAATCAATAATTTTTGCTTATCTTTGTCGGAAAATAGAACTCCTGCAAAAATCCCACATCTACCATTGGGTTAGGAGTCAGGAGTCGGGTGATAGGGTGATAGGGTGATAGGGTGTTGGGGTGTTGGGGTGTTAGGGTTTTAGTTGAAATTCCCCCACTTCCCCACTTCCCCACTTCCCCACTTCCCCACTTCCCCACTTCCCCACTTCCCCACTTCCCCACCTCCCCAATTCATAATTCATAACTCATAATTCCCACTCCCCCGACACCCCACACCCGACACCCCACTTATTCAACAAAGATGAAAGAATCATGGCGAGAACGTCTGAATATCTCTCGAATAGCGATTAATGCCCCGAGGTTAACCATTGCCTTCTGGTTAGCGGTGGCCGTGGCGGGAATTTTGGCTTTTAGTTCCCTAAAATACGCTCTTTTCCCCGATATAAGCTTTCCAGTCGTAATAATTAACGCTCAAGCGGATTTAGCTACTGCTATCACCACGGAACAGCAATTAACTAAACCCCTAGAAAATCCCCTTTTCTCTCTCCCGGGTCGTCGTGATATTTCCTCGACTACTGCCGCCGGACAGTCAGTAATCAGCATTTTCTTTAAAATTGGCACAAATTTAGACAAGGCCACCGCAGCAGTTAAACAGGCTATCTCGCAAGTCCCTTTACCCCCTCAAGCTACCACAGAAGTTATCCCCGTTGATTTAAATGAGTCGGCAACAGTCACCTATGCGCTGGTGAGTGAGCAGAAAACTCTAGAAGAATTAAGCCAAATCGCCCAAGATAATTTAATTCCGCCCTTAAAAGCTCTCCCCGGCACGGCTAAAGTTAATTTACTCGGTCAAGGTACGGTTAGCCAAGACAATCCCCACAAAAGCTTAACCCGACCATTGCCCACACTGGTGCGCTTTAATGGCCAAGAAGCGATCGCAGTGCAGGTAATCAAACAAGGTGCAGCCAATAGTCTCGATCTGGCCGCGGTCGCAGAAAAACGGGTTAAAGACATAGCACAAAAACTGCCCGATGTCAAGATAATTTTAGCTGAAACCCAAGCGGAATATATTCGCGCTGCCCTACAAGGCACGATCGATGATTTACTTTTGGCAGTTTTGCTGTCGGTGCTGGTTATATTGATATTTTTAGGCAGTTTCGCCGCTACAATCATTTCTGCTCTGGTTATCCCCCTATCTCTTTTGGGGACTTTCATTATCATGGCCATCTATGGGTTTAATCTGGAAACCCTGACGCTGCTGGCTCTCGCTTTAGTGATTGGCATTGTCGTGGATGATGCGATCGTGGATGTGGAGAATATTTCCCGTTTAATCGACGCGGGGGAAACCCCGAAAAATGCGGCACTCAAGGGGACAAGGGAGATCGGATTAGCTGTGACTGCTTCCACTTTAACCATTGTTGCCGTGTTTATACCCGTGGCTTTTATGGGGGGTGCGGTGGGACAGTTTTTCCAACCCTTCGGTTTAACTGTCTCGGCTGCGGTGATTTTTTCTCTGTTGATCGCCAGAACTTTATCGCCAGTTTTGGCAGTATATTGGCTGAAACCGCAGTCACAGGCAAAAATGACGAAACAAAAGCGACCGGTTGAGAACGTCTATCGACGGCTCTTAAACTGGTCACTGCGTCATCGTTTGCTGGTCATTGCTATTGCCCTAATTACCTTTTTTGCGGGTATTGCCCTAATTCCTTTCATTTCTAGGGGATTTATTCCCCGACTCGATCGCGGCGAGTTTAATCTGGTTTATACGTCTCCTTTGCCGAAAATAACGCAAATTAGTCCTAATAAACCGACGGCTAAGAGTTCTAGCGATAGTTTCGCTTGGATTTCCCAGTTAGCGAGTTCTCCCGAAAGTTTTCTCCTGCGTCGCACTATCCGGGATGGCAGCAAATTAGAAGCGCCAATTTTGCGGGATGGGGAAGTGGAATCGACTTTTCTGATCGCTGGTTTACGGGGTGAGCCGAATCGGGGCAAAATTCACGTTACACTGAAGAGCGATCGTAAATCTCACACCAGTGCCGTGCAGCAACGGATTCGGCAAATTTTACCGCCAATTAGAGGGGTGAATGTCAGTGTCGAGGACATTCCTTTTGTGCAGACGGAAGCGGAAAAGCCGATCCAAATTGCGATTAAAAGCGATAATTTGCAGCTATTGCGCGATAGTGCCGAGAAATTGCGGGTTGAGGCCGCTAAAATCGCTGGGTTAAAGGATATTTCCCTATCATCTAGATTAAATGAGCGGGGGGATTTTTTGGCGATCGAGCGTTTAAATGGTCAACAGGCGATTTTTCTCAGTGCTAATCTCAGTCCGGATTTAGGATTGGAAGATGCGGCCATTAAAATTGAAGGGATTCCTTTACCAGAAGGGATAACTTTACAGCGTTGGGGTACTTCTTCTCAAAGTAGCGATGTTTTGGGCAGTTTTGGTCGCACTTTAATCCTAGCGACAATTTTAATGTTAGGAGTTTTCTGGTTATTATTCAGAAGACTGTTAGAAACTATCGTCATCGCTTTATCTTTACCTTTAGCGATTGTGGGGGCAATGTTGGGGTTATTGGTAACGGGTAGTGAGTTTAGTATGATTTCTCTGATCGGGTTTATCTTCCTCTTGGGATTACTCGATAAAAACGCTGTGTTATTGCTGGATTATACTAACCAATTGCGTCAACAGGGTTGGAGTCGGGAGGAAGCGGTTTTAGAAACGGGAATGATTAGGTTAAGACCGATTTTAATGACTACCTGTTCGACTATTTTAGGCATGATTCCGATCGCTCTGGGATTGGGTACTGGTGCGGAATTGCGGCAACCCATGGCGATGGTAATTGTGGGAGGTTTAGTCACTTCTTCCCTGTTGAGTTTAATTGTTGTGCCTGTGTTATATCTAAGTTTAGAGGATGTTTGGAACCGGATTAAAGCCGGTCAAAAGTAGCTAGTTTTACCGTTTTGGCTTCTGATTGCTATAGAGTCGTTTGAATTCTTTTTGTTGTTGATTATGATCGACAATTGGCTCAGGATAACCACAACGATGTCTTTCTAAACGAGGGATTTTCCCCGTTACTAAATATTCCGTATCTACGGAAGCTAATTCCGGCAACCATTGACGAATATATTCCCCTTCTGGATCGAATTTTTGTGTCTGACTAGCGGGATTAAAAATTCTTAAAGGTTTCGGATCCATGCCACTAGAGGCACTCCACTGCCAACCACCATTATTAGCGGCTAAATCGCCATCAAAAAGTTTCTGCATGAAGTATTTTTCGCCTTTTTGCCAGTTAATAATTAAATCTTTGGTTAAAAAACTCGCCACGATCATGCGACAACGATTGTGCATCCATCCTGTTTCATTTAATTGTCGCATCGCCGCGTCAACGATCGGATAGCCGGTTTTTCCCTCACACCAAGCTTGAAAATGTTCTTCGTTATCCTGCCAAGGAAAATGACGAAATTCTGTTCTATAAGCACCGACCGCCAATTCTGGGAAAAAATAGAGACAATGCTGGTAAAATTCCCGCCAAGCTAACTCTTGCTGCCAAGTGATAATACTGTCTTTTGCTTCCTGAGCGCGGCAATTTTCTAATAATTCTAGGGTTGCCGTCCAAATGGTGCGAATGCCAATCGCCCCAAATTTTAAAGCGGCACTCAAGCGCGAGGTGCCATCAACAGCGGGGAAGTTACGATCTTCTTGATAATTGTTAATAACCCCTTGACAAAATTCTTCTAATCTGCTATGGGCGGCTTTTTCTCCGGGGGTGAGGGGTAAGGGATTTTGCCAAGTAAAACCTAAATTTTCTAGGGTTGGTAAGTTAATAGTTTCTGCGAGTTTCTCCCCCTCATTTTCCTCTAATCCTTGCAGGTTTTCTAGGGTTTTGGGGCTGGCTTTGGCTAATTGGCTCCAATTTTTCCAAAAAGGAGTATATACGGTGTAGGGACTTTTTGAGAGGGTGAGGACTTGTCCTGGAGGGTGGAGAAGTTGATCCCAGAAGGTTTCTACCTCAATTCCTTTTGTTTGTAAAGCGGCAATTACCTGTTGATCCCGTTGACGCGCATAGGGTTCGATATCGAGGTTAAAAAAAACTGCTTTTGCCGATAAATTGCCGGCTAAGTTGACGAGTGTTTGACTGGGGTTGCCGCGAATAATCAGTAATTGACTACCTTTTTGGCGATAATTTTTGGCTAATTCCTCTAGACAACCGAGGAGATAGGCAACTCTAGCAGGGGCGATATCATCCCCTTCTAAAATAGCAGGATCGAGGCAGAAAACCCCGATAATTTTTGGACTACGCTCCCTAGCTTTACTCAGTCCAATATTGTCCGAGAGACGTAAATCGCGACGATGCCAGAAAAGGATTAGATTTGACATAGAGTGAGGTGATGAGAAGATTATCAGGAGCGAGATTATTGGGGGTAAAACTGCAAGCTAGAAATACTCTTTCTGTAATTATAAGACAGTGGCTCAAGAATAATTGTCTAATTTTAAAATTTAGCTGTGATTGGAAGTTAGTTTATTGACAAAATCTCGATGTTCTGGTGTCTCTAACCCCCGCTGCAAAATCACTAAAACTTTTCCTAAGTCGCCCATTAATAAAGCGTTTTTATCTAGCCATAAACCGGGGAAGATTTGGGAGCGTATTATGCCATCACTATCGGGTTCTAGTTTAATATATTCTCCTGCCTGTAGCCGAAACCAATCAATTTCTTGTTCATAAAACCGCCAGACTAGGTATTCTTGGACTTGATTGCGACGGTAAACATTTAATTTTTGATGAACATCGTAGGAAGCACTAGAAGCGGCAATTTCGACAATTAATTCCGGCGCTCCTTCTACATAATCATCTTGACTAATTGTCGATTGTCCTCCCTTGTCAATTCTTAATAGGGCATCCGGTTGGGGTTCGTTATCAATATCTAATCTCACGGTGGCATTATCACCCAATCTAACACCAGGAGTCGCCGCTTTATAGAGAGCTAACCATCCGATCATATTAGCATGAGGCTCGGCGTGACTTTCAAATCTGAGGGGAGATGCCATATAAACAATTCCTTCAATTAATTCCGCTTTTTTGAGATGGGGCATTGCCTGATAACGTCGTTCAAATTCCCATCGAGTTAATTTATCGCCGTTTTCTAGGGGAGGAATTATTAAAGAAGTAGCTATTACTGGGGTAGTTGTCATAAGTTTTCTCTTTTCACCCGTCTTCTTGTTAATCTTTGCCCGCTATCGGATCAGGCTTTTTTACTGATCTTCCATTATTATAACATCCATGGGCAGTAACAGCCCCCAAAAAATCAGTTAGAAGTCAGCAGATAATCGACAAGCTTAATTAATCTTTTCTCTTTAACTCCTGACACTGGGCGATTTAGGATATCTTCCAAAGAATCAAAGGGCTTTTCTGAACGTTTTTTCAGAAAGTCATTAACAGATGCAGATTGAATTCCCGCTTTTTTAAGTTGATTAGCATCACAGGTATTCAAAAGCTCTAAAATCGACTTAGAAGAAGAAGGAGGAGGAGGAGGAGAAATAATAATTTTTTCTTCCAGTCTTTTGATTTCTTTTTGGTACTCCTCTCGGATTGCTTGTAACTGGGTTTCTAATCGTTTTTCAAGATTACTCATCCTCAAGTCTAGAGGATTATCTATTTTTTCAGGCGTGGTAATTAACCCAGGAGAAGGAGATAATAACTGCATTTGCTGTAAAGCGATATTCTCCGCTTCTTTATCAACCACAAAAGCGTTAATCATCTCGATGTCAGGAACTTTCTGATTGGCGATGACAGAAGCATAATATTCTAAATCTCCACTGATAATATGATAACGTTCATCAACTTTTTTATTATCAGCTTTTTTGAGAATAGCAGGGCGAATAAGTCCACCCATTTCAATAATAAGATTGGCTAAATTCTCCAATTCAGTTTCGGAGAAGGTTTCTCTGGGAAGGGAAGGATTAATATCAGTAATATCGACTCGTAAAAATTTCCACATTTATTTAACTCCTATTTTAGCTAAAACTTCCAGTGCTAAGGCTTCAAATTCTGCTGCTGATACTCCCGCATCGCCTTGATGTTCCGCATAATCGATTATAGATTGGGGGGCAGGAATTTCTAAATCTCCCACGGTGACGGATTGATTTATACAGCGAGATAAAGGCATTCTTTCCGAGATAGTTGATTCCATTAAAGGTAAACTATATTTGTCTAGAATCACTTGTTTTTGTTTGGGAAAATTAAATTTTAAGTATTGAGCATGGGTGGAAATTTTGGAAGGTAGAACGCCTAAAATGTGTAGGGTTGGTTTACCCAAATCTCCACGACTTTCATTAATTTCTTCTTGAACAAAGTTTTTAACGCTATCTAATCCTTGATTAGAAAATGGTTTAAGATCAGAAGGAATTATCAGATAATCAGCTGCAATTAAAGCAATGCGTGCATATAAATCAAGTGCGGGAGGTGCATCAATAATTACAATATCGTATTGATCATTTACTTTCTCTAATTTTCTTGCCAATCTAGCAAATACCGCTGCATTATCTTTAATTTTAGCTTGGTTAGCAATTAAAGATATGTGAGAGGGAATAACATCAATTTCTGGATGATTGAATCCTTGGGACTTTCTGACGATATTCTCAATAAAAATGCGGTTACTGTTATCTAGCAAATGAAAGACATTTTTATCTTTTAAATCATCATCATCATCGAATTGAAACTTAATTAAACCAACGGCAAAGGTACTATTAGCTTGAGCATCAATATCAATTAATAATACTCGCTTGCCTTTTTTACTCAAAGCTGCCGCTAGATTGGTAGCGACGGTGGTTTTACCAACACCACCTTTATGATGATAAATTGCGATGGTTTTCATGGGATTTTTGTTGTTGATTGTTGGAGAATTGAGCGGTTGAATACCTAAAGATAAGGTTTCGTAGCCAATCAGAGATTTTAACTGTTCTAAGTGAGAGGCAATTTCTAACCCAGAACATCTAAAAACTGGATAAATTTTATCGGGTTTCCTTTGATAAAGTTGAATCTCATAACCATTGGTTAATAATCCCCACTGCACTTTAAAGTAGTTAAGATAATAACCTAAACGGTGACGATGATTGATGAGTTTTTCCCTGGGGTTTTTAGCCTCGATAATTAGACAGTGAGAGGATAAAAACTGCTTTTTGTTGATAGGTTTTTTAGCGGAAACAAGGAAATCTAAGCGGACTTTACCGAAGCTAACTTGTTGATACCAATGTTCGGCATTGTAGCCTAGTTTTGGGAGTAAATACTGGACAATTAATTTACTCTCCACTTCCCTTTCGTTATGACAATGGTGAGGGTTAAAAGTCACACATTTGAGGAAATACTTAAGAACAACTTATTGTTAGTTTAAATGATGACAGCCCTTCTCGTCAAGGTGAAGCACAGACTGAATCCTTACTTAATCAAGTATTTCAGCTGCAAGAACGAACCCAATCTATCACTTATGCTGAGCAGCAGAAGTTATTAAAAGAGAGCGAATGCAATCATTGGTGTCAACTTAAGGAAATAGCCCCCCAAATTTGTTGAGAGAGAGCATCCCTTTCCCTGTGTCGTTTCCTTTCAGCTTTAACTAAGCCAAAAAGTTTAGCTCGCTCGGCTAAATAACTTACCACATTAGGGTTTTCCCCTCTAGTGACTGCTTTAGCCACATAGTATAAACTGCGAAAAACCATCTCCACTGAAATTTTTTCTTTGGGTTGATTAAGAGCAATCGCCACCTCTGAGACCAAACGATTTAAAACCGTATAAAAAATGAATGAGAGTAGCCAAAATTTGGATTTGTACTCCCTTGCGATGTCCAACCCATAAATAAGCTAATCCTAACAATCTCTTGGTTAAGAGAAAAGCCGACTCTATCTGCCATCTTCGACGGGATAAATCACACACTTCTTGAGCAGAAAGCTGCTCAGGTGAGAGAACATTAGTTAGATAAGCTTTTACGCATTTAAGTTACATTGACAGCATTACCCTTATTTTTCATTTTTCTACTCCATTTAATGATCAATACCCCTTCATTTAAAAGCTGATTGACTACTTTTTCCAGTTCTTCTTTATTTTCAAATTCTCGATTAGCTATGTATTCTTTAGCGGAATGCCACAATAATTCTATTAGGGGGTAATCTGGACTATAAGCTGGTAAAAACTCTAGCCTAATATTGGGCAACTCTTTTTCCACTTGCTCAATAACATCTTTCTTTTTGTGATCACTAGCATTGTCTAATATAATGATAATCTTATGTCCCTTTTCTCGAAAATCTTCGGGCAGATTTCCCAAGTTTATCCATTCTTGACGAATCTCTTCATGAAGTTTCTTTAATTGTTCATGGAAAGTTTCTGATTTTTGTCCAAGCTCTCCTTCTTATTACTCTCAAACTAAATCCACATTCAGGAGGGGCTTTCAAGGTGGCGAACCTGCGTCGCCACCTTGAAAGCCCCGTCCCAAAACGATACCTGGATTGACTCTGGCTTTTCTTGGGCTAACTTTAAATATTCATCTAATTTTTCTTTAAATGCTTTTCTTAATTCCTTATCTTGCTTATCTTCTCGACTATATTTCGCCCAGATATACACATACTTTTTTCTTCTCAATATTCTTCTCACTTGCGAGCCACTCAGTTTAATTCCTGTTTCCTTTTCTAGATGCTCTACTAATTAATCTTGCCGCTGTCCATCTCCCGAATTCCTATCCCAATTCCTTCGGGTCTTCATCAACTATTTTCAATAGTAAATTAATATATTCCTCTGGGGCTTTTTTATGATTTCCATTTTTTCTCCCATCTTCTAGACTTTCTAAATTGTTAGGATCGCCATGAACACAGCAAGGGGCGACTGTTTTGAGTGAACAGCCAATAAACTCTGCTATTTCTCGTTGACCCTTCGGCTTCGCTCAGGGTCAACGTCGAGCGAAGCGGAATGTGGGATGAAATATTTAGTTGATGAACGTCATCGAAAATTTTGGGTCTGAAACCTCGCCGTTTTACGGAGGCTTTACTGTTAAATATTAACGCATTTACACGATATATGCTAGAATGGGATATCTGGAAAAAGCCTACTCGTTCCGATTTTACCCCACACCCGAACAAGAGTCCCTATTGCGGCGCACTAGCTAACCAAATATATACCTTGATTTTCTGAGAAAATACGAATGACCATAACTCATCACATTCTATGATTAATTTGCCTTTAGGTTTGTCTGTAACCTTGACCTGACGAGGGACTTGG
>SFAU01000203.1 GCA_007096045.1 Microcystis novacekii Mn_MB_F_20050700_S1
GAGAAATCGACTAAAAACGTTGCCAGATAAGGATTTGAGAGAATGACATTTCCGAGAATGAAACGACCCTACTCCAACGGGGGGTTTGGGTAGGGTTGATTCATGAATCAACCCTACCCCAACGGGGGGTTTGGAGGGTAGAACCCCCCCAAAAGCTTGGATTGAGTGATAAAACCGAAAGTAACGCCCAATTTTAGGAGAAAGTTTCCCCTGAAAAATCCCAAATTAGTAGATTTACAAAAATGAAATGCACCCCTACCCCCACCGAAAAACTTTTTGCCGCAAACCCTACTTATAAAGCGGTTAGATAGCGGATTTTTTCCAACAATAGGGAGGGTTGAATCGGTTTGAGGAGATAGTCGTCAATGCCATGGCGACTGAGGAAATTAACGCTGATTTCAGGGGTATCATTCAAGATTAGCACTTTACTGGCTTGAGTTTGACTGGATTTTTTTAAGAGATGACAGAGATGATATATATCGGGCATTTTTTGATCGACAATTATTATATTTGGCTGCACGATCTCAATTTTTTTGATAGCGGAGACACTATCGATTAACCAAATAACTTGATAATGTGCCACCATCAATAACTCACAAATAAGATTGGCAATTTCTTCGTCACTTTCAATCAAAACTATAGTGCGATTGTGGTGATTAAAATGGTGATTATTATCCGAGGATTGAAGCTGGGATTTGGGAGGCTTTTGTTGAGGTAAACGGACGGTAAAGATGGAACCTTTATCTAAGCAAGATTCTACTTCGATCGTGCCGCGATGGAGTTCCACTAATTGTTTAGTTAAAGCCAATCCTAATCCCATACCACCATAACGACGTTTGCGGGAGCCATCCAATTGGGTAAATTTTTCAAACAGAAGCGGTATTTTTTGAGCAGGAATGCCGATGCCCGTGTCTTCTACCTGAAAAATGACCTGACTGCCTTCTTTCCACAGTCTCAGCGTGATAGTACCTTGTTCGGGGGTAAATTTCAGGGCATTTTTTAATAAGTATAAAAGTATCTGCTGAACTCGATCATAATCGGCATAAAAATAATGCTCTTTTTTGGTAATTTTCATCTCTAAAATCAGATTAATTTCTTTAATTTCTGCCTCCATTTTGATAATTTCTAAAACGTGATTACAGAGATATTTTAGCGAAAATTGTTTAATATCTAAAACAGCTTTTCCTGCCGAAACTTGCGAGAAATTAAGCAAGTCATTAATTAATTCTAATAGTTTATTGCCGTTATCCTGAATCACTTGTAGATAGTGTTTTTGTTTGTCGGGAGGTAAAAAATTACTGGCTGCCGAGCATTTTTGCAGGGTACTGGATAAACCGATAATACAAGTTAGGGGAGTTAATAACTCATGACTCATATTATTTAAAAATTCACTTTTGCAGAGGTTGGCCGCTTCCGCGGTCATTAAAGTATCTTGTAATTCTTGGGTTCTTTCTATTACCCGGCGTTCAAAAATATCTTTTTGTTCCTGTACTTGGGAATATAATTGCGCTTGATAGATAGCGATGGCGAGATGTTCACCAATCTGACCTAAAAATTTCTTTTCCTGCGGCAACCATTGGCGTTTTTCTTGACATTGATGGGCAATTAATAAACCCCACAATTCTTCTTGTACCACAATCGGGGCGATTAATTTTGATCGCACTTGGTGTTGTCGCAAAAATTCGGACAAACAGAAGGAAGAAGAATAGTTAACATCCACATCATCCACGGCCAGAATTAATCCTTGACGATACTTTTCCTTGTATTGGGGAATATAGGAAAAACAATCGTCTTCGGGGGTTAAATTTAACACGGAATTTATCTGGTCAGAAATGCGCGACTCGGAAGTTATTTTTCCCTTTCCCTCACTGGTATCGGGGAAAAATTGATAAATTAACAATCGGTCCACTTGCAGAAATTCCCGCGCTTCCCTGACCACGGTTTCCAGAATCACCGGTAACTCCAGACTCTGACGCATTTGGGTGATGACTTGGTTTAATAATCTTTCCTGTTGGATTTGTTGGGATAGGGCAGCTTCTATCGGTTGACAAACGGAGAAGATGCGGGAACAACCCCCATCAGCAGCCGGAGAAGAAATTATCGAGAGAATTTTGACTAAAATTTTATTTTGAAAACTGCTGACATTAATGGATGGAGGCAAATTTAAAATTTGATAACCCTGCTCAATTTTCGGGTGGTGGAGAGACTTGACGGCCAGTCCTTGCAGAAAATTTTTAATCGTGTTCGCTTCAAAACTAATGCGGACTTCGTAATCAAAGTTATGTGCTTGGGGACTGGCTAACAATAAAGCTTGTAGGTCAGTGGAAAGCAAGACTTGATAGATTTCCCCTGTCTGTGGGGGAATATCTCTTTCACTGAGACTAATCCTCGGCCCTGTCACCTGTATTGCCAACTGTCCCCACCAAGAACGAATTTGTTCGAGGTGAGTAGATGACAACACTTGACAGCAAACATAAGCGGGAGAAGCGTTCATTTATCATTCATCAGTTATCAGTTATCAGTTATCAGTTATCAGTTATCAGAAGGCAGCAGATAGGGTGGTGGGGTTTTGGGGTTTTGGGGTTTTAGGGTGTTGGGGTGTTAGGGTTTTAGGGTTTTAGTTGAAATTCCCCCCTATCCCCTATCCCCTATCCCCTATCCCCTATCCCCTATCCCCTATCCCCTAATCCCTATTCCCTGTTCTTTAAATTGCCGCAGACAGATATAATCATCTCTATCTACCTAGGAATGATCCCTCAATCGAGACCCCGATTCTCAAAACCTAATCATTATTTAACCTGACTCTCAAAACTTATGCACCGTATTGCTCCCCAAGCGGGTGGTTGGACAGCAGATACCGAAGGGGTGATTATTATTGACCAAAATCCGGCCCCGATTGTTCTCCTCACCATGGCTGATACCGATATTCAAACTCTAGCGGCAGCTATCGACCATCTACCGGATAATTTTCCCGCAATTCGCGCCCTGAATTTATCGCAGTTACAGCAGCAATACAGTATCGATAACTATGGAGACAAGGTACTATCCCAAGCAAGGGTGATTATTCTGCGCTTATTGGGGGGACGGGGGAGTTGGTCCTACGGGTTGGAAGTAGTTAAGGAAATTGTCGAGGAAACCGGTGCGACTTTATTTGTCCTCCCGGGAGAGGATAAACCGGATTTAGAGTTGATGAGTCATTCCACTGCTTCCCTGACTACTGTTAACCAGTTATGGTGCTATTTCACGGAAGCAGGGATAGATAACTGGATTAATGCTTGTAAATTTATCGCGCATACCTGTCTCCATCTCGACTATCCCCCTTTCCCTCCTAGGGTTGTCCCCAGGTTGGGAATCTATTCCCAGATAACCCTATCCCAACCCCAAGCACGGACTTGGATACTTTTCTATCGTTCCCATTATCTCGCAGGTAATACCAAAGCTATCGATGCTTTAATCACTGCTTTCACCCAAAGAAACATTGAAACTGTCCCTATCTTTCTCTCCTCTGTCCGGGAAATTGAAGTGCAAGAGGAACTATTAACCCTCTTTTCCCACCATCCCCCAGACCTAATTCTCGATACCACTAGCTTCTCTATCCAGCGACCAGAAGACAAACAAAATCATCACTTCTGGCAGTCCCTCAATAAACCCATCTTCCAAGTTATCCTCAGCAGCAGCAGTTTAGAAGCTTATCAACAGGGTTATCAAGGTCTTTCCCCCCGGGATGTGGCCATCAATATCGCTTTACCTGAAATGGATGGCAAAATTATCACCCGCGCTATTTCCTTTAAATCTGTCCTCACCCGACATCCCAAACTAGAAACGGAAATAGTTATCTATCAACCCCTCCCCCACCGGGTTGATTTTGTCGCTGATTTAACCGCAAACTATTGTCAACTCTCCTCCCTTCCCAACTCCCAGAAAAAAATCGCTCTCATTTTCCCCAACTATCCCAATAAGGATGGTCGTATCGCTAACGGAGTCGGTTTAGATACTCCCGCTAGTGGTCTGGAAATTCTTCGCGCATTACAAACCCAAGGTTATACCCTCACCGACCTCCCCGACCATAGCGATGAATTAATGCGATTGCTTATTTCCGGTATCACTAATGACCTGGAGACAAGGGAATTAAAACCTATCTATCAATCTCTCTCCCTAGAAGCATATCTAGATTATTTCTCCTCCCTTCCCCCCGATAATCAAAGCGCTCTGCTTGACCGTTGGGGATATCCAGACAAGGATTTTCCTATCCCCGGCATCCAGTTAGGTAATGTCTTTATCGGTATTCAACCTTCTCGCGGTTATGACCTTGACCCGACTCTTAATTATCATTCCCCCGACCTCGAACCTACCCACAGCTATCTCGCTTTTTACCATTGGTTACGACAGGAATTCCAAGTCACTGCTGTGATTAATCTCGGTAAACACGGCAATTTAGAATGGCTACCCGGGAAAAGTCTCGCTCTTTCTCCCCATTGTTATCCCGAAATCGCTTTTTCGTCGCTGCCGAATTTTTATCCTTTTATTGTCAATGACCCCGGAGAAGGTTCCAGTGCTAAAAGACGTTCCCAAGCTGTTATCATCGACCATCTCACCCCCCCGATGACGCGAGCGGAATTGTATGGGGATTGGGAAAAGTTAGAGTCTCTCATCGATGAATATTATCAAGCACAATCTCTTGATCCTTCTCGTTTAGCTCTGATTCGCGAGCGGATTAACGATCTGGTGGCGAAAACTAATCTCGATCGAGAGCTAGGCACGATCTCGCGTAGCGAGCGCGTTGCGACCAGCACTTCCTTTAGTCAATTTCTTACCCTCGTGGATGGTTATCTCTGTGAACTCAAGGAAGCACAAATCCGCGACGGTTTACATATCTTCGGTCAATGTCCCCAGGGTCAGCAGTTAATTGATTTAATCCAATCGATCGCCCGTTCTCCTAGTCCCGACCGCCCCGGTTTAACCCGTTCGATCGCCCTTGACCTCCATCTCGACTGCGACCCCCTGACGGAATATAACGATACTACTACTTATCTGGAAAGTCTCGCTCAGGATTTAATTAGCCAGAAAATTGAACCTCTAGGCGAAAATACGGCAAAAGAATTGGTTTGGCTAGAAAATCAGTTAATTCCTGCTTTAAAACAAACCCCCGATGAACTTACCTATCTCTTAAAAGGTCTCGCTGGCCAATACGTCCCCAGTGGTGCTTCCGGCGCTCCTACCCGCGGCCGTCCTGATGTTCTCCCCACCGGCAGAAATTTCTATTCCGTCGATACCCGCGCAATCCCCACAGAAACCGCGTGGGAAGTGGGAAGAAAGGCCGCAGAGGCACTAATTGAACGTTATACCCAAGAAAATGGCGAATATCCCCGCACTTTGGCGATTTCTATCTGGGGAACTTCGACGATGAGAAATAGTGGCGAAGATGTGGCCGAAGTCATGGCTTTACTGGGAATTCGTCCCCTTTGGGATGGTTTTTTCCGTCGGGTGGTCGGGTTTGAAATCCTTACCCCGTCTAGCTTAGGCCGTCCTCGAATTGATGTGACCGTTCGGGTATCGGGCTTTTTTAGGGACAGTTTCCCCAGCATACTACATCTTCTTAATTCTTGCATAAATGCGGTAGCTTGTCAAGAGGAAGAAGAAAAAATTAATCCTTTAGCGGCGAAAGTGAAGACAGAGAAAGAGTTTTGGCTAAATCAGGGATTAGGAGAAAAAGAGGCAAAACTGAGATCTACTGCCAGAATCTTTGGCTGCAAACCGGGTGCTTACGGGGCCGGTTTACAGGGGTTAATCGAGTCACAAAACTGGCAAAACGATCAAGACTTAGCTAATGCTTATATTAACTGGAGTTGTTATGCAATTGATAGTCAAGGAACTGCCCATTCTTTACCAGAAGTATTGAGAAATAGACTGCAAGAATTAGAGATAGTGCTGCACAATCAGGACAATCGGGAACACGATATTTTCGACTCCGATGACTACTATCAATTTCAAGGCGGTTTAACTGCCAGTGTCCGGTCCTTAACCGGCAAAAATCCCATCACCTATTTTGGTGATCATTCCCGTCCAGAAAATCCCCGCATCAGAAGTCTAGAGGAAGAAATTCGTCGCGTTTACCGTTCGCGAGTAGTGAACCCCAAATGGATAGCGGGAGTGATGCGACACGGCTATAAAGGTGCTTTCGAGATGGCTGCGACCGTAGATTATATTTTTGCCTACTCTGCCACTACTCATCTAGTGGAGGATTTTATCTATCAGGGAGTAGCCGAAGCTTATTTATTTGACGAGAAGGTACAACAATTTATTCAGGAGAAAAACCCCTGGGCATTGCGAGATATGGCCGAAAGATTATTAGAGGCTCAACAACGGGGATTATGGACGCAGGTGGACCTGAAAACCTTAGATCAATTGAGGGCAATTGTCCATGAGGCCGAAGGAGCGATCGAATCGGGTCAGTAATTGATAACTGGTCTAGAATCGGTCTATCAAGAAATTGCTCAAATTACTTTAGTAATGAGAAACGGGACTAAATAATGGCCAGAATTGAGGGATTGAGGATTAAAAATTATCGAGCGCTCAAGGATATAACTCTGGGGAAGTTATGGAATACTCAAAATCGAGATTCTCTGACACCGATGACGGCCGTTATCGGCAAAAATGGTGTGGGAAAAAGTACACTTTTTGATGCGTTCGGTTTTTTATCTGATTGTCTTAAAGGAGGAGTAGAAGAAGCTTGTGATGCGCGAGGTCGCGGCGGGTTTGAGCGTCTTCGTTCCCAGGGTCAGGAAGGAAGCATTGAATTTCAGATTTACTATAAAGAAGATTACAATTCCCGACCAATTACCTATGAATTAGCTATTGATCTAGATACGGATAATAGACCTTATGTAAAAAAAGAAAGACTCAGACAGAGAAGAAAAGGTCAAAAGACCGGATGGCCTTTTTCATTTTTACTCCTCGATGAAGGGAAAGGAATCGTCTGGAAAGGAGAAGAAGAAGGGAAACAAGTAGAAGAAGGTCAAGACCATTTTGATTTACTTAAGTTAATAGAAAAAATTCAACGAGAAGCTGATGAGGAAAGCAAGGAAACCGAGTTAGTGGAACTGAATGATAAGCGCAAACTAGGAATTGCTACTTTAGGTTCTCTCAAACAGCATTCGAGAATTTCCCTATTTCGGAGATTTATTGAGGGATGGTATCTCAGCTATTTTACTCCCGATGCGGCCAGAAGTTTGCCCCTAGCTGGACCCCAGAAACATTTGAATATCCATGGAGATAATCTCGGTAATGTGGTGCAGTTTATGGAAAGAGAGCATCCCAAGAAATTTCAGAATATACTTAATAGTATTTCTCGTAAGATACCGGGTATAGAAAAAATTAGCACAGAAAAAAGTCCCGATAATCGACTACTATTAAAATTTAATGATCGGGGATTCCAAGACCCATTTTATGTACAACAAATGTCCGATGGTACTTTAAAAGTATTCGCCTATCTTTTACTGTTAGAAGACCCTTCCCCACCGCCATTTATCTGTATTGAAGAGCCAGAAAACGGCTTATACCATAAACTATTAGAAACCTTGGCTCAAGAATTTAGAAAACACGCCACAGGACAGAGAGGACGTTCTCAAATTTTTATCACCACTCATCAACCTTATTTTGTTGATGCTCTCCAGCCGGAAGAAGTTTGGATTCTGGAAAAAGGTGATGATGGGTTTTCTCGGATTAAACGGGCTAGTGACAATTCCTTAATCAAGAATCTCGTCTCAGAAGGATTGCCCCTTGGTAGTCTTTGGTATAGTGATTACTTAGATGAGAGATAAGGTCATGCACTTTGAAATTTTGGTTGAGGATTTGTCGGGAAAAAAAGCACTTGATATTCTAATTCCTAAGATTATTGACATGAATGCAGGTCATACATTTAAAGTTCATTTCTATAAAGGAACTGGTCATCTTCCCAGAGACTTAGAGTCTATTTCCGATCCTAGTAAACGGATTCTTCTTGAGCGACTACCTAAACTGATTCAAGGATATGATAAAACTTTTTCTAGTTACCCTGGTAATTATGATGCTGTGCTGATTGTGGTTTGCGATCTGGATAATCGATGTTTTCGAGAATTTCGACAGGAATTAGGCAATTGTCTGGAAAAATCTGCTATCCAATCCCCAATTTACTTCTGTATTGCTGTTGAAGAAGGAGAAGCTTGGTATTTAGGTGATATTAATGCCATAAAAATTGCTTATCCCCAGGCCAAAAGTGCCATCTTGGATTCCTATATTAATGATAGTATCTGTGGTACTTGGGAAAAACTGGCAGATGCTATATACAGGGGTGGAGCGAAACAATTATCTAACTTAGGTGGAGCTTCTGTGGGTCAAGAGAAAATAGTCTGGGCAGAAAATATTTCTCCTCAGATGAATGTGGAGATTAATCAATCGCCCAGCTTTGGCTATTTTCGAGATAAACTACGTCATCTCAGTAACGAAGAATCAAGATAAGGACTATTTTTTCAGGCTCAACTTTTAGGCATTTAAAATAATCGTCGAGAGCGGGGAATAGGGGATAGTGACCAGTAACCAGTGAGCCTAAATCTGGTTATTAAAGACTGATTATTTGTTCCCGCTTTTGCAAGATTGCCTCATTGCCTATTGCCTCTGATTGCCTCTTGCCTGTTCTTATAAGTAGCCTATGCCCGAATGATTATTACAGATAGTGACAGTCTCTCAGACTTTTGCTATAGTAAACGTAGCTGCTGATTACTAATAGCCATGAATACCACAACCAACCAATCTATCAATCCTAACTTAGCTGATGCAGCCTTGTCCTTGCAGACCGTCAGGAACTATCGACGAGATAGACCTGTTTATGGAAAAAAGAGAGTTAATCTTTATTTTGAGGATAATTTAGGTGATTGGCTAAATCAAGCAGTAATATTCCGAGTCAATCAATTTCTGTCTTTCAATCAACGGCAATTATGTCCTTACATTTAGTTAATTCTCCCCATTCAATGCCCATTTCCCCGATCTTCAATCCGGCGGGAGATGATGCGATCGAAAACCGTTCGATCTGGTTTGGTAACACCACCAACCTGATGCAATTAAACGATGTCCGCTACACTTGGGCGGTAGGTTTATATCAACAGATGCGCGAAAATTTCTGGATACCGCAACGATTAGATATCACTCAAGACGTGACTGAATACGGGCATCTTACCGACGAAGAAAGAGCTGCTTATCATGGTATTTTGTCCTATCTAACTTTTCTTGATTCCGTGCAAACCTGTAATATTCC